>JAZNBA010000037.1:0-21250 GCA_045586785.1 Eubacteriales bacterium
TACTGTTTACAACCTTTGCGACGAGCCAAGATTCAACCACAAGCTACCCGTTACGGGAGGAGTGCTGCGTGAGGAATGTGCAAAGGTCATGTCCGACTTCTTCAAGCGCAAACGATAATTTATATCTGGAGAGATACCCAAGAGGCTGAAGGGTCCGGCTTCGAACACCGGCAGGCGGTATCCCCGCGCGAGGGTTCAAATCCCTCTCTCTCCGCCAACAAAAAATGCACTTTTGTCTACCGACAAAGGTGCATTTTTTGAATGATGTTTGCCTTCGGCAAATGATGCAGGGCTTCGCCCAATGATGACGGCTACGCCTAATGATGCGTGGCTTCGCCACATTTTGGGGCAAACATCGCATCATTGCGACCGACGGGAGCAACATCATTTTGAGCGAAGCGAAAAACATCATATCGCCGCAGGCGATGCATCATTTGACAAACAACTGATCTTGTAGTATAATAGCGGTGATAGGAGGTGTAGCTATGAAAGAAAACAAACTCGTCGAACTTTCAATGGACTTCTCCGTTGACATAATAAACCTCGTTAAGTTTCTAAAAGCTAATCACGAAACAATCATTGCAAACCAAATAGGCAGAAGTGGCACTTCCATCGGCGCAAACATTCACGAAGCACAGTATGCACAAGGCACGAGGAATTTTATTTCAAAATTTGAAATTGCCCTTAAAGAAGCAAGTGAAACAGGATATTGGCTTGAGTTACTTTATAAAACAAAGTATATTGATGAGCAGACCTTCAAAACGCTTTCTTCAAAATGTACCTCATTAAGAGTTATGTTGATCGCAAGTTGTAAAACTTTGAAGGAGAACGCGAAATGAAAAAACTTGATAAAAATCAAAAAATCGCTATAATTGCTTTAGCAATATTTGTAGTTTTTCTTATTGGATTTTCCGTGCTAAGCAGTCTTGTTCAAAGTGGCGCCATCCCTGATTTTGCCGCCAGCCAACGCGTTCAAGGACTATTGGCTTTCGTAATGTTTAGTCCCCTTTGTATAGCTATGTTTTTTGGTGGAAAGCATTTCAAATCCAAAAACAGTAAAATAGGCAGTATTTTACTCTTTGTTTCTGTAGCATTGTTTATATTCGGTATTATTCAAGCGCTATTGTCATTGTTAGGTGCATATGGAGCATAAAATTACGCACCTTTTTTGCCTTTTTACCTACACTTACGCACCATTTGCGCGTTTCTTCGCAAAACAAAAGAGGAATGCAACGCATTCCTCTTTTGTTTTGGAAGAGAACAAACCGATGCGAGCTCTCCTATTTTCGCTTGCGAAAAATAGAAATTTTGCGCGAAAGTAAGTTGAATGTTCAATTACAGGAAACGTAAGCGCAAAAGTGAGTTCAAAATCTCTCCATCTCCGCCAAACATAAACCGCAATTCTGATACAAAGGGGTTGCGGTTTGTGTTTTATTGTGGTATAATAATTTCAAAAAGGTGGTGATTGTATGAAAAAAACAATTTTTGATCGAGAACCGGATGTTGAAGTTATGTTTGAATTTGTCGGAACAAGAAACAATCCTGCCGCAGATGGCTATCGCCCTATGCATTTGGTAACAGGCGATTATCTGACAACCGGTGTCCATCACTATTATAACGTTCAAACCGTAGCTCCTAATGGCACGGCAAAGGGTACAATCACCTTTATCACTCCTGAAGCTTACCCACATTGTCTATGGGTGGGTAAGAAAATCAATATCCAAGAAGGTGCAAAAATTGTGGGATATGCCACGATACTTAAAGTTATGAATCCTGTCTTGTTAGGAAAAGCGGATTCATAAAGAATCCCGCATCGGACATTTGTATCAAATTTATAGTTATTAGCCAAAACAAAAGAGGAATGCACCGCATTCCTCTTTTGTTTTATAACACAATTTCACACAATATCTTCAGCGCGTTTTCAATGCACTTCTCGTCCGGGGCAAAGCACGCGCTGTGAAGCACCTGGTCGTCACCCTGATTGTCGCCGCGACAGCCGATATTGAAATAACAGCAGTCCGCCGCCTGACAGAAAAACGCGAAATCATCCGCGCCAAGGCTGGGGGCGTCCATCTTATATACGTTTTCTTTGCCGATAAGACCGCGTATCTTTTCAACCGTACGCTCGGTCAGCTGCTCGTCATTGCGTAGCACGGGATATTCGGTGGTGAACGTGACATCCGCCTCTGCGCCGTAGCCTCGGGCAGTGTTCTCGCAGGTATCGAGGACTATTTGCTTTAGCGCTCGCATAACGTCCATATCCAGCGCCCGCAAGGTTCCGCTCATTTTGACCTCCCCTGCCACTACGTTGCTTGCGCTTCCGCCGTTGATAGTTCCTATGGTAACCACAACAGGCGTTGTTGGGGCAAAACGGCGGGCGGGCACGGACTGAATCGCGCTGATAACGCCCGCTGCGGCGACAATAGCGTCAATGCCTTGCTCGGGATGAGCACCATGGCAGGAGGACTTACCGCGGATAGTCAGTTCAACGTCAGTGACCGCCGCGTTCATAGCCCCCGACAGATAGCGGACCTTGCCAACCTGCAGCGTTGGGTCCACGTGAAAGCCGAAAACCGTGTCAACCCTCGGATTTTCAAGGCAACCGTACTTTATCATAAGGTCCGCACCGCCCACGGTCTCCTCGGCAGGCTGGAAAAATACGCGGACGCGGCGCTCAAGCCGGGATTCGTGAGGCTTTAGCAGCAAAAGAAATCCCAGCGCGGCGGCGGCGTGTATGTCGTGACCGCAGGCGTGCATAACGCCCTCGTTGACGGACGCGTATTCAAGTCCCGTCAGCTCCCTGATGGGCAGCGCGTCAAGCTCGGCGCGAATGCCCACGGCACTATCGCTAAAACCAACCTCGGCGACAACGCCGCTATTGTTAGGCAGAATGGTATAGGAAATGTTGTTGCTTTCTAATATTTTGCAGATATACGCCGTGGTCGCAGTTTCCTCGCCTGACAGCTCGGGATGCATATGAATGTGACGGCGAATCTGTATGATTTCGGGCAGTATGCGCGGTATGTCGCGCCACAAAAGCTTGGATGTCATATCAGTCTACCCGTTTGCCGTCCATAAATACGGCGCGAGTTTTGGTCAGGTAGTGGAAGGGGTGGCCGCTGAATACAACGATATCGGCGTCCTTGCCCACCTTGATAGAACCGACTCTGTCCTCAATACCGCACACCTTTGCGCCGTTGAGTGTGATGGCGCGGAAGGCGGCCTGCTCGTCAAGCCCCTCGCGGACGGCGAGGGACGCGAAATAGGGAAGCATCCACAGAGCGCAAACGTCGTGGTCGGTGGTCAGCGTAAATTCTACGCCTGCGCGCGCCAATTCTGCGCACATGGCAAGGTTGCCGCCGACAGTTTCGGGTTTGCCTGCAGGTCCTATGCAGGGGCCGACGATGGGCATAATGCCCGCACGCGCGATCTGCTCGATAATATCCGAGCCGCCTGTGGTGTGCACCGTGACACAGCGCAGGTCAAATTCTTTTGCAAGGCGGATAGCGGTGAGAATATCGTCACTTCTGTGGGCGTGGACGTGCATAGGTATCTCGCGCTTCAGCAGAGGAATGAGCGCCTCGTTTTTAGCGTCGAAAACGTCCTCACCCTTGTCCTTTTTAGCCATATAACGGGTTGCCTCGATCATGGTGCGGCGGAAAATTGCGGCGATAGCCATACGCGTCATGGGAGTGGAGCCGCCCGATTCGCCGTAGTTGCGCTTGGGATTCTCGCCCATTGCGCACTTCATAGCGGCGGGAGATTTGATGACCATATCGGCAATATCCTTGCCGTAAAGCTTGACAGCGGCGGTCTGACCGCCGATTACGTTGGTACTGCCGGGGCAGGCGTTGACGGTTGTAATGCCCGCGCGTCTTGCTTTGGGAATGGCTATGTCGAAGGGATAAAAGCCGTCCATAACGCGCATATCGGGTGTGACGGGGTTGGTGGTCTCGTTGCAGTCCTCGCCCTCCCAGCGCTTGCCCTCCTCGGAAATACCGATGTGAGAGTGAGCGTCGATCATGCCGGGGAATATAAAGCCACCCTCGGCGTCAAATATTTCGCCGTCGAATGCGGGCGCGTCACAAAGCGAACCAAAGCCCACAATTTTGCCGTTTTGGGTATCGACGTAGCCGTTTTCATAGCTCCCACACTCAACAGTGTGCAGAAGACCGTTTTGTATACGAATCATAATTATCCTCCGTAGAGATAACGTTATTGCGGAATTATAAACGAAATGATTATAAGCAGCAAGCCTGCTACCATGCGTGATACGATAAGCGCCGCCGAACGCTGCTTTTTACTCAGCCGCTCCATATCGGGTGTTGTTTCGGGCGTGAGGTCGTCCTCAAAATCCTCGGCGTTTTGCATGAACGCGGGCTTATGTTGCTTTTGCTGCTTTTGATTGCGCCAGATATAAGGCGCTTTTGTTTTTTTGCGCTTGGATTTGCGGAAAAACGGAAGCGAGTCCGTCATTTTCAGATATTCAAGCCAGCCGAAGGCGATAAATATCGCGCCTGCGGCGCACAGCGCCCAGATAAAGTGCAGTCTGTCGCCGTAAAGTCCGCCTACAACGGCGGAGCAGACAAGTCCCGTGCCGAGGTAGGAAAACGTGCGCCTGAGCAGTATCAGACGCAACGTTTTTTTATCCTGCTCGGTGAGCAGAGGCTGTTTTTTGCCCTTTTTGTCTTTATTATCCTGCGGCATATTATCCGACGATCTCATGCATATATCCTTCCAGCTCTTGCGCGTTGGCGTAGATAAAGTGACCGGGAGTTATTTCCGTCCAGACAGGCTTATCCGTGGTGTAATCGTGCATATCGGGATCGTACTTGACAAGCACCTTGTTTCGCTCGGTATCGGGATTGGGGTGGGGAACGGCAGAGAGCAGAGCCTTGGTGTAGGGATGCAGTGGGTGTGCGAACAGCTCCTCGCAGGGAGCGAGCTCGACCAAGTGCCCCTTATGAATGACGGCGATACGGTCGGAAATGAAGCGGACCGCCGACAGGTCGTGAGCAATAAACAGATAGGTCAGCGAGCGCTCCTTTTTCATTTTGTTGAGCAGATTGATGACCTGCGCGCGTATGGACACGTCAAGTGCCGAGATGGGCTCGTCTGCCACAAGAAAATCGGGGTTCATGATAAGACTGCGGGCGATGCCTATTCTCTGACGCTGACCGCCCGAAAATTCGTGGGGGAAGCGGGAGATAAATTCGCCGGTCAGACCTACCTCGGACAGAATACTTTCCACCTTTGCGATGCGATCCTGCTCGTTTTCGTACAGATGGTAGTTATAAAGTCCTTCGGAAATGATGTAGTCAACCTTGGCGCGCTCGTTCAGCGACGCCATAGGGTCCTGGAATATCATCTGCATTTGCATATGCAGCTTTTTCTTGTCGGCGCGGGACAGCTTGCCCGTGATCTTGGAGCCCTTGAAGGTGACCTCGCCGCCAACGTTATTGGTGTATATGCGCATGATCGCGCGGCCGATGGTGGTCTTGCCCGAGCCGGACTCGCCCACAAGCGACAGTGTCTCGCCCTTGTAAATATCAAAGCTTACGCCGTCAACCGCGCGGAATACGTTGCTTCCCAGCTTGAAGCGGACGGAAAGATCCTTTACGGTGATAAGCTTTTCGGCGTTTGAATAATCGAAGGGGGCTTCGGGGACTTGATTCTGCTTGTGCTCGGCGTCTCGCTTTATAAGCGCTTCGCGGTAATCCTTGGCACCATCTGCCAGCAGCCACGTTCTTGCCCAGTGGGTGTCGCTGACGGAGAATACAGGCGGCTCGTGCTCGAAGTCTATCTTCATTGCGTCCGCGTTGCGGGGCGCGAAGGCGTCACCCTTGATGGTCTTGAAAAGACTGGGAGGCGTGCCTTGAATTGAGTAAAGGTCGTTGCCTTTTGTTCCCAGCTGAGGCAGGGAACGCAGTAATGCTTTGGTGTAGGGATGCTCGGGATTTTTGAAAATGTCGTGTACCGTTCCGTACTCCACGATCTTGCCTGCGTACATAACGGCAACCCAGTCGGCGACGTTGGCAACGACACCCAGGTCGTGAGTTATGAACACCACGCTCATTTTCAGTTCCTTTTGCAATGATTTTATAAGATCCAGCACCTGCGCCTGAACTGTAACGTCAAGGGCGGTGGTGGGTTCGTCGCAAATAAGTATTTCGGGACGGCAGGCGATGGCGGTGGCGATAACAACTCTCTGACGCATTCCGCCCGAAAATTCGCCGGGGTACTGCTTGTAGCGGCGCTCGGCGTCGTCAATACCGACCTTGCGGAGCAGCTCGACGGTCTCCGCCTTTGCCTCGTCGTGATTTTTGCCGAAGTGCCACATAATGACCTCGGCGATCTGCTCGCCCACGGTGCGGACGGGATTGAGGGAGGTCATGGGATCCTGGAATACCATGGCGATCTTTTTACCGCGGACACGCAGCCACTGCGCCTCGGTGGTGTATTTGGTCATGTCCTCGCCGTGAAACAAAAGCTCGCCGCCCTCGATGCTGCCGTTTTTGTCCAGCATACCGAGAAACGTTTTGGTAAATACCGATTTACCCGAGCCCGACTCGCCTACGATGGCAAGCGTCTCGCCCTCGTAAACGTCAAGAGATGCGCCGCGGATAGCGGTCAGCTGCGCGCCGCGCAGATTGAAGCGGACGGTGACGTCACGTGCCGAGAGCAGCAGTGGACCGTTATGATGAGGCGCGCTTTGAGCAATTATCTCTCGCTCGCGCTCAATAGCGGCAATTTGTTCGGGTGTAAGCTCGATGTTTTGGGTAGGGAGCGCTGATTTTTTGTTCTTTCTCATGTCAATGCTCCTTTATACGTGATTGCGGGGGTCGGACGCGTCTGCGAATTTGTTGCCCAGGTAGTAAAATGCTATGGTGATAATACAAAGCACAGCGGCGGGCAGCAGCATCTGATACGGATGAAGCAAGAAAGACTCACGGCCGTGATTGACCATATTGCCAAGTGTGATGGCGTCAACGGGCATACCTACGCCAACAAAGCCCAGGAATACCTCAGAGCCGATGGAATAGGGGATGCACAGCGCGGCTTCCATAATAATAAGACTGATAATATGGGGGATAATGTTGCGGGTCGCGATGCGGCGCATGGGAGTACCGAGGCAACGGGAGGCGATGTTGTACTCCGAGTCGCGGATGGACAGGATTCTGTTACGGAAGAATCGCGCCTCGACTACCCAGCCGCGGGACGCCATTGAAATAAACAGCGTCAGATAGCTGGTGTTCATGATGTAAGCAAGCAGGACCAGATATACCGTGGAGGGTACGTTGGTCATAATGTTATATATCTCGATCATAATGGGGTCCAGCTTTTTGTTGTAGCCCCACAGAGCGCCCATTATCATACCGATGCCAACGTCCGAGAGGGCTATGCAAAACGCCAGAATGAACGAATTGCGGCAGCCGTACCAGGCGCGGGCGAAAATGTCACGGCCCAGCGTGTCGGTTCCGAAAGGATGCGCAAGGCTTGGATGAAGATTACGTTGGGAGTAATCATTGGGAGAAAACGCGGTTGGGTCCACGGGCGAGATGATAGGGTATAAAAAGCTCATCAGCAGTATCAGAGCCACAATGACGCACAAAATTATAACGGATTTCGACTTGAAAAAGGTACGAAGCGTGGATTTCCAATAAGAATAATTGGAAACACCTGTTTTTTCGCTTTCCGTTACGCTGAATTCGGCGGGCTCAAACAGTGCCGGATCCTGCATTATTGAATTATGCAAGGTATTAAGTTTCTTGTCGGAATAGTTCATAATAACTCCGGTATATAAAGTTAATTTAACGGTTGTAAGTATTATTCTTCGGTCAGCTTGATTCTGGGGTCTACGAATGCGAGCAGCAGGTCGCCGAGGAATACGCCGAGAATGGAAACTACGGCATACATAAGTACAAGTATCTGCACGAGATTGTTGTCCTGCTCCTTGATGGCAGTTGTGAGCAGACCGCCCGTGCCGGGGATAGCATACAGCGTTTCAATTACCAGCGAGCCTGAGATGATATTGAGCAGGTCGGCGGGCAGGTAGGCTGACAGCGGAATTATTGCGTTGCGGAATACGTGCTTTTTCAGCACCGCGCTCTTGGAAAGTCCCTTGACGGTAGCGAATTTGACGTAATCCTGATTTTCCTCGTCCACCATAAAGCGGCGCAGCCACAGCGCGTACCACGCGATACTTGACAGCGACAGACTGACGATGGGGAGTATCCAGGACAGCGGTCTGTTATCGTAGTAGATCATAGGCAGGTGCAGCCATTTGGATACCTGAACCTGAACAAAGAACAGATAAAGCAGACTGGGGACAGCGCGGATTATCATAATGTAGCCGTTACCGATGGTGTCGCCCAGTCTGTCGCGGAAGCGAACCATCATAAGACCCATGGAAAGTCCTGCGACAATGCCCAACAGCATAGACCAGAAGCCGAGAAAGGCGGTAACGGGAATTTTTTCAACAAGAAGTGTGGTAATAGGTACTTTGGGGTAGACCGTAATGCTTCTGCCAAGGTCGCCCTTGAAAAGGTTTGCGACGAAGCGTCCGAGCTGGACTACGGGGTGGTCCAGCAGTCCCATATTGCGCAGGTACGCCATTCTGGTCTCTTCATCGGTCTCTTTTATCATTTCGTCCGAGAAATAGCCGTTAAGCGGCATAAATCGCAGCAGCATAAACACCACCACGAAAACTATAATAACGGTGAGTAGCGAACGAAGTATTCTTTTTAGAATATATTTTGTCATATGCTCCGATCCTTTCGGCAAACGGAATAAAGATTAATATTAAAACACCGCTCCGCCCGCACAATTTGGGGACGGAGCGGTGTTTATGGGAATTATTTTATGATTTTTGTGAATCAGTTAGCCTTTTTGCCTGCTTCCCAAGCAGCCTCAAGCTCATTGTACTTTTCCAGCGCGATGGGTTCGGAGGAAACCTCAAGACCCTTGAAGCGGTTGCAGCCGTACAGGCATCTGGGAGCGGTGAAGGGAATCTCGTAGCTCATGTGGTAGCCGCGGAGAGAAGAGATAACGGGGATCATGTAAGCACCCTTGAGCAGATATGCCTCTGCCTCTGCGAAGTACTGAAGTCTTTCGTCAAAGGTCTTGGCAGCAAGTGCCTTGTCGATGAGAGCGTCAAACTCGGGAACATTGTATGCGCCTACGTTTTCAGCACCGTCGGTAGTGATTCTGCCGAGAATGCCGGAGGGATCCGCATAACCGGTGGAGAGGGAATCCCAGTAAATATCGTAGTTGAAGGGGCCGTTTACGTTACCGCCGACGGTTCCGTAAAAGTCGCCGCTGGTATCGAATGCCAACTCAACGTTGATGTAATCTGCGCCGATTGCTTCCTCGATCATTGCCTTGAACAGCTGAGCCATAATGATCTCGTCTTCGTCATCGGTACCGACGTAGATAAGAGTTACGGGCAGCTTGCCGTCAACATTGGTCTTGATTACGGGCAGGTAGTCAACCTCGCCTGCGGTAACGCCCTTGATGGTGCCGTCTGCTTCGCAAAGCTCAGCGATAGCAGCTTCCATAAACTTACGTGCTGCCGCGGGATCTGCGTTGTAGTCTGCGTTGGTAACGTCAGCGAGAGGAGCAAGCTGAGTGTAGT
Source organism: Eubacteriales bacterium (assembly GCA_045586785.1). Taxonomy (GTDB): domain Bacteria; phylum Bacillota; class Clostridia; order Oscillospirales; family CAG-272; genus UMGS1002. The sequence goes on from JAZNBA010000037.1 coordinate 9,635, forward strand.
CAACGCCCTGGGAGTTGAAGATCGCGCCCTCGGCGTTAATGGTGTTACGAACAAGTCTTGAAGGATCAACGGGCTCACGGAGTGCGCCGAGAGAATTACGGTTTACAGCGTGCTGAAGAGCCTTACGGAAGTTTTCGTTCTGAACAAAGGTGTTGAATTCGGGGTTAGCGCCCGAGAAGTCAAGCCAGAGATAGTTGGTGGAGAAGCTGAACTCATTGGGAATGAGGTTGTCGCTCCACTCGCCGTTTTGCAGAGACTGGTAAGCCTCGGACTCAACGGAGGTGTAGTGCAGCTCGCCGCGCATGAACATTTCAAGAGAGGTTGTGCCGTCGGGGATCATCTGATATTCAACGGTTTCAAGATTTACCTTGTCAGCATCCCAGTAGTAGGGGTTCTTTGTGAGCTTGATCAGCTTGTCACGCTGGAAGTCGGAAACGTAGTAAGCACCGCAGTAAAGCATCTTGGTGTTGTCAACGCCGAAGTCCTCGCCCAAAGCGATAGCGTAATCGTACTCGATGGGGAGAAGCAGCATGGAGCTTTCAATGAGAGAGAGGAAATAGGGAGCGCCGGAATCGAGAGAATATTCAACGGTGTACTCGTCGATAGCCTTAACGCCTACGATCTCGGAGAAGCGAGCCTCGAGATCCTCACGCTTTGTGGTGGTGTCAATGCCGCAGTCGATATCGTCCAGACCCCAGTAATAGTCGTAGAGGCCGGTGATGAGGTTGCGGACAACACGGAGGGAGTATGCGCCGTTAAGGGGGTCGCCTATGTACTTGATACCGTCAACGAAGTCCTGAGCGGTAACGGCGTACTGAGTTTCAGCGCCGGTGTGGTCGATCCACTTGAGATCCTTGCGGATCTTGAAGGTCCAAACAGTGTAATCCTCGTTGTGCTCCCAGGACTCTGCCATGGAGCCAACGTAGTTACCGTAAATGTCGGGCTCAACCAGACCGTCGATACAGTTGGTTGCTATCTCGCGAACGGTAGCGTAAGAGGTGGAGAAATAGTTAAGAGAAGGATAGGAAGTAGAGAAGTACGTCTTGTAGGTTGTCTGGGTAGTTTCGCCGCAGCCGATAAGACCGATAGCGAGCATACAGAGTACAAGTGCTATGGCAAGAGTACGTTTGAAAATGTTTTTCATGACTGAACCTCACTTTAAAATATATGATGACTTATTGTATCACAAAAAGAATAAAAATACAATACATATAGTAATAATAAATTTCGTTTTTTTATAAAAAATGAAATTTTTTTGGTCAGTTCATTCAAAAAATACAAGCTAAAGTTAAAAAAAGTTTTTAGCACCGCTTTTTTGCAGATTTTAAGACGGTTTCCGTCTTGTATATAATAATGTTGACATAACGCGCGAGAAGGAGTATAATTAAAAGAAGGAAATAATATCTATGCAAATTTTTATAAAATAATTTGACAAAGGAAGAGCGCACACATGAAGAAGCATATAAAGCGCGCCCTCAGCATTTTGCTGACGGTAATTATGATAATGGCGGCACTGCCGCCGCTGACAGTATCCGCGGCATATACATTTTCGGGAGGCTCGGGAACAAGCTCGGATCCGTACCTTGTTTCAACGCCCGAGGATATTCTCAATATTAAAAACTATACATCGAAATATTTCCGTCAGACCTGCGACATTTCCATGTCAGGCTACTCCATGACTCCTGTATCAAGCTTTTCGGGAACATACGACGGCAGAGGATTTGCAATAAGCGATCTTAAAATGTCAACTACCGTATATGTAAACATGGGACTGTTCGGCATCAATTACGGAACAATAAAAAATGTAAACCTGCTGAACTGCAACGTGTCCTCATCCGTATCGGGGGATTTTTTCTGCGGCGGCATTGTGGGACGTAACCGCGACGGCGGTCAGATACTTGACTGCTCGGTATCCGGCAGTGTAAGCGCACATTCCATTTACGTAAACGGAGAGGTGTACGTTGGCGGTATTGTGGGACTTAACCAAGGTATTGTTGAGAACTGTCGCAACAGCGCGACTGTAAGTGCGGGCTACGCCTCGGCGGCAGACAATTATGCGGGCGGTATCGTGGGCAATAATAATGCTACCGTCAAGAATTGCTTCAATCAAGGCACGATAACGGCAGATAAGGGCAGAAACTGTCTGGCGGCAGGTATCGCGGCTATCAATTTCGGAAATATTACCGGTGTTGAAAACACGGGGGATATTTATGCCAACAGCACCGTAGTTTACAGCGGATACAGTTCCGATTCATATGCGGGCGGCGCGGTAGGTTATAACAAAAGCACGCTGTCGTATGCAAAAAACAGCGGATTCGTACGAGCCGTCAGCAGTGCCGATAACGCCGAGGCGGGCGGTATTGCCGCATATAACGGTGCCGAGGCATACGCCACCGGCACTTACATAGTAGAAAAATGCAAAAACACAGGCGACGTCACCGCCCACAGTACCGCGGGCGAGAGCCGTGCGGGTGGTATTGCCGCCACAAGCTATATGAATTCTTACGTTCGCTACTGCTGTAACTCGGGTAATGTCAGCGCAACGGAAAATAAGCAGTACAATCTTTGTATGGCAGGCGGTGTCGTGGGTTCGCTTATGTACGCGACCATGATACAGAGCTGTAACCACGGCGACGTTACGATTTCCGCAACGCAGTATGACGGTCAGGTGTGTGGGCTGGCAACCACCACCGAGGCGGTCATGAAGGACTGCTACACTACGGGTAACCTGTACGTAAACAGTGCGGTAGTCAGATACAGTAACGGTCGCGGTGCGCCGCTGTTTATCGACTCGGACACTACCTGCCTTAACTGCTACAATACGGGCTCTATCTCCAAAAAGTACGGCGGCAACGAAATACGCGGTCTTTACGGCATATCAGGCGGAACCGACCGCAATATAATCCAGAATTGCTTTACCACCGTTTACGACGGTGTGGCAACGGGCAACCGCATGACCGCGGAGCAGTCAAAACAGCAAGCCACCTACACGGGTTATGACTTTAACAAGATCTGGGCAATAGATGCAAGCATAAACGAGGGCCGTCCTTATCTGCGCAACATTCCCGCGGATGGTGCCAATGGCTGGTATGTCGAAAACATAGTAGCGGTCACGGGGGTAACGCTGTCGCAGAACTATGCCACCATGACTCAGGGTCAGATGCTTCGCCTTTACGCGACGGTAAAGCCGCAAGATGCTACCAACCAAAGCGTGACATGGAGCAGCTCCAATACGTCGGTTGCTACAGTTGATGAAAACGGTGTGGTTACCGCAGTACGAAACGGCACGGCGACAATTTACGCAAAAAGTGTGGACGGCGGCTACATAGCCGGCTGTACCGTGAGCATTCCCACAAAAAGTGTGACTTTTTCGGGCGGTTCGGGAACGCAAAGCGATCCTTATCTGGTTAAAACGCCGCAGGACGTTGTAAATATGCTGCACCGTCCCACTGCCCATTATCGCCAGGCTGCCAATATCAGTATGAAGAACGTGGCGTTCACGCCTATCGGCACCGAACAGACCCCCTTCAGCGGCAGCTTTAACGGCGACGGCTACAGTATTTCCGACCTGACGCTTACGGCTGCGGATGAGCGCATGTATCTGGCGCTTTTCGGCTGTTCCACAGGTACGATCTCAAACGTAAAGATCAAAAACTTTTCAATTAATAATACATCCACCTTTGGCAGTGCATACGCTGCGGCGCTTGTGGCGTACAACAAGGGAACGGTCAAGGACTGTCACGTAAATGCTACCGTTACCGCAACGGCTCACGCCGAGGGCAAGAGTGCATTTGCGGGCGGACTTTCGGCGGTCTCACCGTCTAATTCCTTTACTAATTGCAGCTTTTCGGGCGAGGTACGCTCCAAGGTGTACGATATTGACAGCAATGCATACAGCGGCGGTATTTGCGCCAGCGGCTACGGTGCGGAGAACTGTCAGAATTACGGCACGATAAGAGGCGAGGGCGCGGCGTCCAGCGACGTATTCTCGGGCGGGATCATAGGACATTCCACGGGGAGCATTTACCGTTGCTACAACAAGGGCTACGTTGAGGGTACAAACTCCAGAAGTACCCTTGCGGGCGGTATTACGGGACGCAACAACGGTATCGTCTACTACAGCACCAACGAGGGTGAGATATATGCGTCCACCGCGTTTACCGATTTCAACGATACCGTCTATGCGTATGCGGGCGGCATCAGCGGAAGCAACTATTCCACCGTTCGTTACGGCTACAATAAGGGCACGATACACTCCTCCAGCGTGTCATCACACGCATATGCCGGCGGTGTGGTAGGCTACAATCAGGCAAGCTCTTACATTTACTATTCCAAAAATATCGGTGAGGTCAAGGCGGGAAGCACCGGCGGCGAAAGCCGTGCGGGCGGTATCGCTTCGTCCTCGCACAAAAACAGTAAAATAATGTATTGCTGTAACAGCGGAAGCGTCAGTATTTACGATAACCCTTATTACTGGCTGGGACTTGCGGGCGGCGTCGTTGCGATGCTTCAATACGGAACCGTCGAGCAATGCTGTAACCACGGCACGGTCACCATAGACTCCAAAAATTATTATCCCATCGGCGGCGGCATTTGCAGCTTTACCGATTCTACTGTCAAAAATTGCTACAGCGACGGTATCGTTCATTCGAACTTCTCCCGTCACGAGTCCTATAATTCCGGTATGCTGTGCGGCATCGGCGAGGGATGCGGCTCCAACGTGACCAATTGCTATTTTTCGGGTCAGCTTACCTCCAAGTACAGCTATACCGAGAAATACGGCCTTGCCTGGACCAACGGTCGCGGCGGCAACACGTTTACAGGCTGTTACACCATCAATCTTTACAGCGGCACCGAGTATTCCAGCCGTATGACGGACGCTGCGTCCAAGCTGCAGAGCACTTACGCAGGCTACGATTTTTCTTCTGTTTGGGCAATTGATGCCAATAAAAACAACGGCAGACCTTATCTGCGCAATATTCCGTCGGATACATCTTCAAATTGGTACAAGGGAATTACAGCGCAGCCCTCGCTTGACGGTCACGTGGAGAGCGATTGGATAGTCAGCCGGGCGGCGACTTGTACTGCCAACGGTGAGCGATACATAAAGTGTACCGTCTGCGCAAAAGTGCTTAAGACCGAAATAATTCCCGCCACGGGGCATAGCTATAAAGCGGTTGTTACTCAGCCGACTTGCACCGAGCAGGGTTACACAACTCATACCTGTTCAGCATGCGGAGACAGCTACGTTGATACTTACGTCAGCGCGAAAGGTCACAGCTATGGCGAGTGGGTAGTTACCAAACAGCCCACTGAGACGGAGCAAGGCGAAAAGCGCCGCGATTGCAATAACTGCGATGCATTTGAAACAACTCCCATTGCAACTCTCTCCCACGACCACAGCCGTTGGGAAACTATAACGCTTGATGCGGTAGCGCCTACCTGCACCGAGACAGGTCTGACGGAGGGCAAAAAGTGCTCCAAGTGCGGTGAAATACTGATAGCGCAAAATATTGTTCCCGCTCTCGGTCACAACATGGGCGCATGGACTCAAACAAAGGCACCCACTTGTACCGAAAAGGGAATTGAGAGACGAGATTGTTCCCGTTGCGACCACTTTGAGACACGTGATGTCGCGGCAAAGGGGCATAGCTATAAAGCGGTTGTTACTCAGCCGACTTGCACCGAGCAGGGTTACACAACTCACACTTGCTCAACCTGCGGCAACAGCTACGTTGATACTTACGTCAGCGCGAAAGGTCACAGCTATGGCGAGTGGGTAGTTACCAAACAGCCCACTGAGACGGAGCAAGGCGAAAAGCGCCGCGATTGCAATAACTGCGATGCATTTGAAACAATTCCCATTGCAACTCTCTCCCACGACCACAGCCGTTGGGAAGCTATAACGCTTGATGCGGTAGCGCCTACCTGCACCGAGACAGGTCTGACGGAGGGCAAAAAGTGCTCCAAGTGCGGTGAAATACTGATAGCGCAAAATATTGTTCCCGCTCTCGGTCACAACATGGGCGCGTGGGTTCAGACCAAGGCACCTACCTGCACTGAAAAGGGAATCGAGAGACGAGATTGCTCCCGTTGCGACCACTTTGAGACGCGTGATGTGGCGGCAAAGGGGCATACGGAAGTCATTGACAAGGCGGTAGCGCCTACTTGCACGGCAACCGGACTTACCGAGGGTAAGCGCTGTTCTGTATGTAACACGGTTCTTGTTAAGCAGAATGTAGTCAACGCTCTCGGTCACAACATGGGCGCGTGGACGCAGACCAAGGCACCTACCTGTACCGAAAAGGGCAGCGAGCGACGAGATTGCACTCGTTGTGACCACTTTGAGACGCGTGATGTTGCGGCAAAGGGGCATACGGAAGTCATTGACAAGGCGGTAGCGCCTACTTGCACGGCAACCGGACTTACCGAAGGTAAGCATTGTTCTGTATGTAACACGGTTCTTGTTAAGCAGAATGTAGTCAACGCACTGGGGCATAACATGGGCGCGTGGACGCAGACCAAAGCACCCACTTGTACCGAAAAGGGCAGCGAGCGACGAGATTGTTCCCGTTGCGACCACTTTGAGACGCGTGATGTGGCGGCAAAGGGGCATACGGAAGTCATTGACAAGGCGGTAGCGCCTACTTGCACGGCAACCGGACTTACCGAAGGTAAGCACTGCTCGGTATGTAACACGGTTCTTGTTAAGCAGAATGTAGTCAATGCTCTCGGTCACAACATGGGCGCGTGGACGCAGACCAAGGCACCCACTTGTACCGAAAAGGGAATCGAGAGACGCGATTGTTCCCGTTGCGACCACTTTGAGACACGTGATATTGCGGCAAAGGGGCATAGCTATAAAGCGGTTGTTACCCCGCCGACTTGTACGGAAAAGGGTTACACAACTCACACTTGCTCGACCTGCGGTGATAGTTACGTTGATACTTACGTCAACGCCCCGGGTCACAATTACAAATCCGTTGTTACCCCGCCCACTCACACCGAACAAGGTTACACAACGCACACATGTACAGCCTGCGGACATAGCTACAAGGATAATTTTATTGATCCGCGGCCGTATGTTCTGGGCGATCTTGACGGAAACCAAAGAGTGGACGCAAATGACGCCATCTATTTGCTGATGCATACCTTCTTCGCCGAGGATTATCCCCTCAATCAGTCAGGTGACTTTGACAAAAACGGCAAGATGGATGCAAATGATGCCATCTATCTCTTGATGTACACCTTCTTCCCCGAGGATTATCCTCTTACATAAGCTTATCCCCTCGCCTCGGCGAGGGGATTTTGCGTGTGTGTATTGACAAAACGATTGCTTTATAGTACAATACAATTGTATAATTGATAGTATATAGTGGGAGTTAATTATGAAAGCAATTACTCTTTTGGGAACATCAAACAAAGGAAAAACCGACACACTGAAAAAGTTTATAAAACTTCTTTTGGCAAACAAAGCTGAATGTAAAGCAATTGAAGGGGTATCTCGAATACCGTCTTTTATAACACCTAAAAGACTGGACAGAATAGATAAATATAATGATATTTCAATAAAGGTAGCATTTATGAATAGATGCATTGGCATTACCACACACGGAGATAGGGTAGATATCTTAAAAGATAAATTTAATCTACTATCAAATTGTGATTACTTTATATGTGCATCTCATCCAGATCATGAGACACTTTCTTATGTAATCGAAGTTGATACAAAACATAGCCCAATAGTTATTAACCAAAGAATAGTTAATATATGTGATATCGGAGATTCTTTGGCGGATTGTCAAGAAAAAAGCAATAGCAAAATGGCTGATCAGCTGTTTATGATTTTGGTAAACGAATTAAATAAAACATGTTTAACAAAGTGAAAAAAATCATTATATTATCTACTGTTTTTGTGCTCATATTCTGTTTTGCAGTATTTAGTAATGCTTCTGTATATGCGGCAGAAACAGTAATAACATCCTGGACAACTCCAAATTTAATATTAAATAACAGGACATTCTCGTGGTCAGCTGCAAAACCAATAACTGAGCATATGTCATCTCCCACTGCATATCATATATACTGGAGTACCGATATATCTTTTCCGGACAACGATACGTCCAGTTACATTATGCCTTCGAGCACCACAAGATATAATATTCGTACTCAGTATTTGGATAGAGAGGTTTATTATTTCCGGGTAAGGGCAACGATCGGAAATTATATATGGGGGGAATATTCAAATATAATTACTTTTGATAATAGAAAAAAGTATAATATTACTTATGATGCTAATGGTGGAGATGATGCACCACGGTCACAAATCAAAATACATGATGAACCAATTCATATAACCCAAGAACACCCGACTCGTGAAGGATATGATTTTGTCGGATGGTCAAAAAGTTCAAACGGAGAAGTCATATATCCTTACAATGGCACACCTGGAGTACATGTGTATAGTGATAACGAAGATTTAGTTTTATATGCGATTTGGCGCGTTAAAACTTATGACATACGGTATTATTATGCCTCTAACGATGTTAATAATCCCATTAAATGGCGTAAAGAAAGCAAAACGCATAATGTTGATAAATTGCTGTATACGCCCCAGCGAGAGGGTTATTGTTTTCAAGGCTGGAAAACTTCTGATGGAACAATATATTTGCCTAACTCATATTATTCAAAAAATGCAGGCGTTGAATTATATGCAATTCAGTTTGTTCATTCAGACGTTGTGACTATAGTTGAGCCGACTTGTACGGAAAAGGGTTATACCACGCATACTTGTTCAGTTTGCGGTGATAGTTACGTTGATACTTACGTCAACGCGCTGGGTCACAATTACAAATCCGTTGTTACCCCACCGACGATCACCGAACAAGGTTACACAACGCACACATGTACAGTCTGCGGACACAGCTACAAGGATAATTTTGTTGATCCGCGTCCGTATGTTCTCGGCGATCTTGACGGAAACCAAAGAGTGGACGCAAATGACGCAATCTATCTGCTGATGCATACCTTCTTCCCGAAGGATTATCCCCTCAATCAGTCGGGGGACTTTGACAAAAACGGCAAGATGGATGCAAATGATGCCATCTATCTCTTGATGTACACCTTCTTCCCCGAGGATTATCCGCTTACATAAGCTTATCCCCTCGCCTCGGCGAGGTGATTTTGCGTGTGTGTATTGACAAAACGCCGCGTAAGTGATACAATTAACATGTTAACTATTTTTGTGTAAAGGTCGTATATTAATAATGAAGAAAATATTTGCTTTGTTGATGATATTTTTGATGGTGGGATGCTGTTTTATATCCGTGTTCGCCGCGGATGTTCCCATGTCGTCCATTACTGCCGAGCCGGGTGACGTGGTGACCTTGTCAATGCAGCTTCCGCAGGCTACCGTCGCGCAAGCAGGCGGTATTGCTGTCAGCTATGATGAGCAATTCTTACAGCTGGAGAGCGGTGTTTGGAATTTAAAAGGAACTATGGTAGCTCCGTTTTTTGCCGACACGGCACTTGGCGCGTTTGCGTATACTGCCGAAACATCTATCAGCGGAGAGATCTTCACCGTGTCGTTCAAGGTTCGTGACGACGCCCCTGCGGGAACTGCCGTTGTTGCTATGGTGCTTGAATTGCGTAACGGCAAAAATGAAACTATTTCCAGTGTTAACAATGGCGCGACAATAACAGTTAAGCGAGCCGCTGCCACAACTGCACCTGTTGTAACCACAGCGCCTGTTGTAACCACAGCGCCTGTTGTGACAACAGCACCTGTCGTAACCACAGCACCTGTCGTAACCACAGCGCCTGTTGTGACAACAGCACCCGTTGTAACCACAGCGCCTGTTGTAACTACCGAACCTATTGCTACCACAGCACCCGTTGTGACAACTGTGCCTGTTGTCACTGCCGAGCCTGCGGCGACCACCGCTCCCGTTGAAACAACTGTGGCCATTGAGCCTGTTGTGATGCCGGATACTACCGCCCAAGATACCACGACGGATAATGAGCAGTCGGGCGGTTGTGGCGGTTTGATAGCGCTTCCGATATTGGTTGTAAGCACGGCTTCGGGTGTGACGGTTATCAAAAAAGGTAAAAGACAACAATAAAATCTTGTAAAAGCAGAAGCACATCCCCGGGATGAGCTTTTGCTTTTTTATTTGTATTATTAAATATATAAATTGGGGTTGACAAAAGAATAAAACAGTGATAAAATAGGATATGTATATCTATGCAAATCATTAGAGAGGACAATAAAAATGAAAAAGCGAATTATCTCACTTATTCTCAGCGTAGTGCTGACAATGGCTTGCTTTGTATTCCCCGCAAACGCGGTAGGACTCACTGCAACAGCTACTCCGTCGGTAGAAGTCGCGTATGTAGGCGATACTATCACTGTCGAAGTAGTACTTTCTGAAAAGATCGATAAGATCACTACCGGTGCGATAGAAGTGCTTTATGACGAGACCGTCTTAAAGCTGGTCAGCGGCAGCAGATGGAATATCCCGGATCAATATGATGCCATCCCGTTCCCTGAAAATGACGAATGCGTACTTATGAACTCTTTTAAAATTGCTGAAAAAAGAGGTGCGTTCGGATACGGCGGAGGATACGTTGCTCTTGAAGGCAAAATATTCACTGCGAAATTCAAGGTTATTGATGGCGCAAAGCTCGGAAAAACAGAGATCAATTGCGCTATCCAATTGAATCAAACCGCAGAACTGAAGGAAGGCGCGGATATTATAGCAGTAGTAATTACTAACGTTCCCGCTGCTGTTACCGTAGCTTGCAACCACAGCTTCACTGCTCAGAACACCGATGCAAAGTATCTTGCAGAGCCCGCGTCCTGCACCGCTGCTGCAAAGTACTACTTCAGCTGTGTAAGCTGCGGCGAGAAGGGTACCGAGACCTTTGATTTCGGCACTACCGCAGATCACACCTTTGATAAGAAGGTAGAGAAGGATGAGTATATTGCATCCAAGGCAAGCTGCACTGCTGCTGCAGAGTATTATTATTCCTGCCAGTGCGGAGCCAAGGGCACTGCCACCTTCACAGTAGGCGAGAAGCTGCCTCACACCTTTGATCAGAAGAAGACAACTGCTCAGTACCTCAAGTCCGCGGCAGACTGCGAAAACGCGGCAGTTTACTACTACTCCTGCGCATGCGGCGAGAAGGGTACCGAGACATTTACCGACGGCACAAAGCTCGGTCATACCGGCGGCACTGCAACCTGCACACAGAAGGCAGTATGTACCCGTTGCGGTAATGAATACGGCGAGCTGAAGGCTCACGTATATGACAAGAAGGTTACCACCGATGCATATCTCAACAAGGGTGCTGACTGCAAGAACAGCGCAACCTATTTCTACTCCTGCGTATGCGGAGCCAAGGGCACTGAGACATTTGCACACGGTGTACCTGCAAGCCACAACTATGTAGATAAGATCGCAACAGAAGCTTACTTCAAGTCCGGCGCAACCTGCACATCCCCCGCAATTTATTACTATGCATGCTCCGGCTGCGGCGAAAAGGGCAATACCACCTATGAGTACGGCGAAAAGCTGCCTCACACCTTCAACCAGAAGAAGGTAGCTGATGCATACC
>JAZNBA010000038.1:0-8008 GCA_045586785.1 Eubacteriales bacterium
GTATAATAAAATAATGAAAGAGGTACACTTATGCGTAAAACTCTCTCCATCCTTCTCAGCGTTGTGATGATACTTTCCGCTTGCTGCTTCGCACTTCCCGTGTCCGCAGCTCCCGAAGGAACTCCCATCAACACTGGTGACGAGTTCATGGCAATGGCTGCTGACGGTACATACTACCTGAACGCTGACATTACCCTTGCCGGCACATATGAAGCTCCTTTCTCCGGCACACTCGACGGTAACGGCAAGACCGTAACTATCTCTGCTCCTATGTTCGCAGAGTTCAACGGTACTGCCAAGAACCTCACCATCAACGGCGCGATCACCTCCGAAGGCGACGCAGGTTCTCTCGCAATAACCTCCACTGCAGGTATGATCGTTGAAAACGTTACAAGTAACGTTAACATCACCGTAATCGGCATGGGTAAACACGCAGGCGGTATCTTCGCTACCAACTACGGTGTTGATATGATCAGTGAGTACACCAACGTTGTAAACAACGGCGACGTCTACGTTGAATCTGCCGCTGAAGAAAAGCCTCGTGCAGGCGGTCTCGGCGCTATCGCTGAAAACGTTATATTTACCAACTGCGTTAACACAGGTGACGTTTACTGTAAGGGTAACATCATTATTACCGGCGGCATTCTTGCTCGCGGCGCGCTTCATGCAGGCGCTAATACCGTTGAAGCTTATTACTGTGTAAACACAGGTAACATAGTCACCGATGATATATATGCAACCTCCGGTGGCTCCGATGCAGGCGGTATCTTTGGATATCTCGGAACCAAGGGGAACCTGGGATTCTACAGAATCTATGGATGTCTGAACACAGGTGACGTTTCTGCTCCTTATCTTGCAGGCGGACTTTGCGCTTACGTTTACGGTCAGGCAACTCAGTTCATCGATATCGAATTCAGCGTTTCCACCGGTAACATCACATACGGTCGTACTGCGTCCAACGCAGCATCCGTACTGGACTATGCTTCTTACTTCATTGCATATACAAACACCACCTCCACTACCATTTGCTACAACATTGGTATGGGCGAGATCAAGAGAGTTGACAACGCGCTCAGCACCAACCCCCTGTCCTTCTTCGGATGCTCTTCCGCTGACGCTACTCTGTACACCATCTCCGACAACTACATCGTTGATAACGGTCTGTTCACTCACTACTCCTGCGCTGCTGCCGATTATGCACAAAATATAATTGAGTTCAGCTTCGCTCTTGAAAACGGTTGCGTAACCCGCACCACTCTTGAAGAGCTCAAGTCCGGTAAGATCTGTGTTGCTCTTAACAATGCAGGCCAGGGCGGCGAGGACGGCAAGTACTGGTTCTACCAGACTCTCGGCACTGATGATATTCCTACCATCAGCGCAGACTCCAAGTGGGTTATCGATAACAACGGTACATACGTAAACGGCGATAAGCCCGAGGTTGTTGAAACCACTACCGAGGCTCCCAAGGAAACTGAGGCTCCCGTTACTACCGAGGCTCCCCAGGATACAGACGCTCCTGCTGACACCACCACTGCGGCTCCCGACGTTGCTGATACAACCACTGCTGCAGCTCCCACTACCGACGCTCCTACCACCGAGGCTCCCAAGGCTGAGGGCGGATGCGGCGGCTTCGTAGCTATGGGTATCGTTGCTTGCGTGATCCCCGCAGCAGTAGTTATCTGCTCCAAGAAAAAAGAAAACTAATTGAGTTTTAAGAACTTCCCTTCGGGGAAGTTCTTTTTTGCGTGTGTTCTCCTTACAGCTATGCTTTTTGGTAAAAATGATGGTTTTTTGGCATATCCCTTGACAAACTCTACGGTATAAGTTATAATATTTATAATCCATATTGTTGCTATCGCAACAGTATAAATAAAATAATGAAAGAGGTAAAACAATGCGTAAAACTCTCTCCATCGTTCTCAGCGTTGTGATGATCCTTTCCGCTTGCTGCTTCGCACTTCCCGTATCCGCAGCTCCCGAAGGAACTCCCATCAACACTGCTGACGAATTCATGGCAATGGCTGCTGACGGTACATACTACCTGAATGCTGACATTACCCTCGCTGCTTCTTACGAAGTTCCCTTCTCCGGCACACTCGACGGTAACGGCAAGACCGTAACCATCTCCGCTCCTATGTTCAAGGAGTTCAACGGTACTGCTAAAAACTTCACCATCAACGGTGCTATCACCTCTGAAGGCGATGCAGGTTCTCTTGCAATAACCTCCACTGCAGGTATGATCGTTTCCGACGTTACCAGTAACGTTAATATCACCATCATCGGTATTGGTCAGCATGCCGGCGGTATCTTTGCTACCAACTACGGCGTTGACATCATCAGTGAGTACACCAACTGTGTAAACAACGGTGATATTTACGTTGACTCCGCTTCCGAGGAAAAGGCTCGTGTTGGCGGTATCGGCGCTATCGCTGATAACGTTATCTTCACAAACTGTGTTAACACCGGTGACATCTACGGTAAGGGCAACCTCACCATCACCGGCGGTATCCTCGCTCGTGGCGCTCTCCACAAGGGCATCAACACCGCTGAGGCTTACTTCTGCACCAACACCGGTAAAGTAACTACCGAAGAAACCTACACCACCACCGGCGGTTCCGACGCAGGCGGCATCTTTGGTTACATTGGTTGCTCGGGCAACATCGGCTTCTACAGAATGTTCGGTTGCCTTAATACCGGCGACATTTCCGCGCCCTACCGTGTAGGCGGTCTCTGCGCTTACACCTACGGTTCCGGCACAGCATTTATGGACATTGAGTTCTGTGTTTCCACCGGTAACATTACATACGGTCGTACCGCTTCCTCTTCTGCTTCCGTATACGACTACGTTTCTTACTTCATCGCATACACCAACTCCACCTCCACAACCATTACCTACAACATCGGTATGGGTGACATAAAGAGAGTTGAAGGCGCGCTCAGCACCAACCCCATTTCTCTGTTCGGATGCTCCTCCGCAGACGCTACTCTGTACACCATCTCCGATAACTACATCGTTGACAACGGTCTGTACACTCACTACTCTGTAGCTTCCGCTGCTGAAAATGCTCACAATGTTATTGAGTTCAGCTACGCTCTTGAGAACGGCTGCGTAACCCGCACCACTCTTGACGAGCTCAAGTCCGGTAAGATCTGTGTTGCTCTTAACAATGCAGGTCAGGGCGGCGAGGACAGCAAGTACTGGTTCTACCAGACTCTCGGCACCGACGATCTTCCTACCGTAAGCTCCGAATCCAAGTGGGTTCTTGACAACAACGGTACATACGTAAACGGCGAGAAGCCTGAGGTTGTTGTTACAACTCCCGAAGAAACCACTACCGAGGCTCCTAAGGATACCGAAGCTCCCAAGGATACCGAGACCGAGGCTCCCGCTGATACAACCACCGCAGCTCCTACAGCTGATACAACCACTGCAGCTCCCACTACAAACGCTCCCACCACCGACAAGACTGAAGAGCCTTCCGGCGGATGCGGCAGCTTCGTAGCACTTGGCATTATTGCTTGCGTGATCCCCGCAGCAGTAGTTATCTGCTCCAAGAAGAAAGAAGACTAATTTTAATTAGTTTCAAACTTAATAATTTGATCCGTTGTGCCAAAGGCACAACGGATCTTCTTATATAGCAAAAAACGAGTGGCATATGCGTAGTGTCCTTAAGGACACTACGCATATGCCACTCGTTTTTTGTTTATTTTATAAACGATTTGCGCACATAGCTTGCAAATCTGCTTATGCTATCGGGCTCGATAGCGGGAAGATTTGCGGTACGCATTTCGCCGTCGTGGGCACCCTCGTCAAGAACGGAATTCTTAACTGCGCGAACTACAAATCTGTCAAAGCCCTTGTGCTTTTTGGGATCAAGCTCGCCACCGAAGCATTCATATGCTACGGCATACTCCAGAAGCTCTGACGGTATGTTGTTGGCAAAATATTCGTCCGCGCTGTCGGTAAAACCGCAACAGATGAAATATCCCGTGCGCTTCTTTTTCAAAACAGGCTCAAATCTGTCAATAAAGCTCGCCGCCCGCGATTGCAGCTTGCCCATGCGAATTGACGATCCGACGGCTACAAAATCGTAGCCGTCGATATCTTTCGGCATATTTTCATTAAGATCGACAAGGTCTATGGAGTGCCCGTCCAGCTCTCTCGCCAAACGCTCGGCACACATTTTGACCGTCCCCGACTTTGAAGCATATGCTATCAGTATTTTTTTCATTTAACTTCGATAATGGACTCATCCCACATAGCGGGAGCTTCGTAGCCAAGCAGATTGACCATAGTAGCGGCAACATTGGAAAGACCGAACTGACCCTTATCCTCTTTTACGGTGTACGCGCCGTTTGTGACGTTATCGTAAATAATGCAAGGAACGCGGTTGAGAGTATGAGAGGTCTTGGGAACGAGATTGCCGTTCTTATCCTTCTTGGGCTGACCGGACTTCTTATCCAGCTCAAACATTTCGTCAGCGTTACCGTGATCGGCGGTAATAAGCGCAACGCCGCCAAGGCGATCAACAACAGCCAGAATACGCGCCAAACACAGATCAAGCGCCTCCATAGAGCAACGTGTAGCCAGCAGAGAGCCGGTATGACCTACCATATCGCCGTTGGGGAAGTTTACGCGCAGATACTTGTATTCGCCGGACTCAAGGCACTCAATCAGCTTATCGGTGATCTCAGCGCACTTCATCCAGGGTCTCTGCTCGAAAGGAACTACATCGGAGGGGATCTCAATATATGTTTCAAGCTGCTCCGAGAACTTGCCCGACTTGTTTCCGTTCCAGAAGTAAGTTACGTGACCGTACTTCTGTGTCTCGGAGATAGCCAGCTGTGCGATACCTGTGTTTGCCAGGTACTCACTCATTGTATTTGTGATCTCGGGGGGATTTACAAGGTACTTGTTGGGAATATGCAGGTCGCCGTCATACTCAAGCATACCTGCGAAGCATACGCGCGGAACGCGGACTCTGTTGAACTTATCAAAGCTGTCGTCGCCGTCGAACGCCTTGGAGATCTCAATGGAACGGTCGCCGCGGAAGTTAAAGAATATAACGCTGTCGCCGTCCTCGATGGTGCCTACGGGCTTACCGTCCTTTGCGATAACGAAGGGAGGCAGATCCTGGTCAAGAATACCGGGAATCTCAGCGCGGAACGTGGTAACAGCCTCTTCAGCCGACGCAAACGCGCGAGCATCACCCAGCACGTGAGTCTTCCAACCGGCTTCAACCATACCCCAGTTAGCTTCATATCTATCCATAGTGATGTTCATACGTCCGCCGCCGGATGCAATACAAACATCAAAGTTAGCATCTCTCAGCTCAGAGAGGAATGCCTCAAAAGGACGAATGTACTCAAGAGCGGAGGTAGGATCAACGTCACGACCGTCAATAAGAATATGAACGCGAACGCATGCAATGCCCTCCGCCTTTGCCTGCTTGACCATAGCCTTGAGGTGGTCAATATGAGAGTGAACGTTACCGTCCGAGAACAGGCCGAGAAAATGCAGAGTGGAGTTGTTATCCTTTACGTTAGAGATAAGCTGCTGCCATGTAGCGGACGCGAACATTTTGCCCGATTCGATGGACTGTGTTACCAGCTTTGCGCCCTGTGCAAACACCTGACCTGCGCCAAGCGCGTTGTGACCGACCTCGGAGTTACCCATGTCATCATCGGAGGGCAGACCTACAGCGGAGCCGTGAGCCTTGAGAGATACCATGGGGTAATTTTTCATAAGCGAGTCAAGGGTGGGAGTGTATGCGCCCGCAACCGCGTTAGCAACAGTATCGGGAGCAATACCTACGCCGTCCATAACGATAGTCAGAACGGGGCCCTTGACACCGGAAAATCCGGCAAGAGAATTCAGCTTGTTTGACATAATTTATACCATCCTAAAATATATTTTTCCATCTAATAGTATACCCGATTTTGAAAAAATTTCAATAGTATTAGCGAAATTTCGGAAAAATTTACATTTAACTTTTTATTAACACACAAATATTGTGCAAATCCGAAATTATTTCGTGTTTCGCTTGCAAAATACGCAAGATAGGTGTATAATAATATGCGATATAATTATTACTCAAAATGGAGGATAGATAAAAATGTCCGAAGAATGCACACATGATTGTTCGACTTGCGGCGCGAATTGCCCTTCAAAATCCGCACCCGAGAGTCTGTATGAAGCACCCAACCCCCTGAGCAACGTAAAGCACGTTATCGGTATCGTCAGCGGCAAGGGCGGCGTAGGTAAATCCCTCGTCACCTCTATGATGGCTGTCAACTTTGCCCGCGAGGGCTATAAGGTCGGTATACTTGATGCCGACATCACCGGTCCCTCCATCCCCAAAATTTTCGGTCTGAAGGCTGACGTTGAGGGTGATGAGCACGGTCTCATTCCGCCTCGCACCACCACAGGTATCGAGGTAATGTCTGTAAACCTGCTGCTTGACGACGAGAAAAAGCCCGTCGTATGGCGCGGCCCCGTTATCGCGGGCACCGTAAAGCAGTTCTGGACCGATGTTATCTGGAGAGATATTGATTTTCTGTTCGTCGACTGCCCTCCCGGAACAGGCGACGTACCGCTGACCGTATTCCAGAGCCTGCCTCTGTCGGGTATCGTCATCGTAAGCAGCCCCCAGGAGCTGGTCTCCATGATCGTTGCCAAGGCTGCCAACATGGCTAAGATGATGAACATTCCCGTTCTCGGCGTTGTTGAGAACATGAGCGGCTTCAAGTGCCCCGACTGCGGCAAGGAATACAAGATATTCGGCGAGTCCCACATTGAGGAAGTTACTACCGAAATGGGCCTCGACCTGCTTGCAAAGATTCCCATGGATCCCAAGCTGGCGGCTCTGTGCGACAGAGGTATGCTTGAGCTGATGGAAAACAACTACTTCGACGGCGTCACCGAAAAGGTACTCAAAGGAATTATCAATAAGAAATAATGTAAAAAGTGCTTATGAACATTCTGTGTTCGTAAGCACTTTTTCGTTATTTATTTTTTATAATATCCGGAAAAACCGCAGCATTTATCAGTTCTGCGGGATCAATTTCCAACGCATCGGCAATATTGAAAAACACTTCCAAAGAAAAACCGCTTGCAAGACCAGGCGCTTCAATGGCGCTGACAAGCGAACGACTTATACCCGCCTTCTCTGCCAGCTTTTCTTGCGACATTCCTCTTAATTTTCTAAGCATAGCAATAGCGATACCAAGCTGTATAAACCTATCTCTGTTTTTGAAGGATACTTGCTTGCTCATATTTGATCTCCGTTTGTGGTAATTTTACATTATTATTATACCCTTTTATAGATCAAAATTCTGCATAATATAGAAAGCAGTTGACTTATTTAGTGAGCAATGGTATAATATTATAATCAAATGCTTTCTTATTCTTTGTAAATTAGAGAGGAAATTAAGACTTATGAATACTTACAGGGTTTGCCTTTTTGGCCATCGCCAATTATATGACTTGCGTATGATAGAACAACGTCTGTCACTAATCATAAATAATATGATACAAACTAAACCTTTCGTGGAATTTTTTCTCGGTCGAAACGGAGAGTTTGATGAATTTGCCGCATCGGTAATAAAACGAGTGCAACGGGAACAAAATGAAAAAAGCAGCGAACTTACGCTCGTTCTGCCATACAAAGTATCAAATATTAATTATTATGAAAAATATTATGATAACATAATCATTCCCGAGTCATTATATATGGCTCATCCCAAAGCTGCCATAACATTAAAAAATCATTATATGATAGATAATTCTGACCTTGTGATCGTATACGTTGAAAAAAAGGGTGGAGCGTATTCAGCAATGAAATATGCTGAAAAGCAATGCAAAGAAATAATAAATATTGCATTGGAGTGTTACCAATATCAATAATTAACTGTAGGGACCGACGTCCTCGGCGGTCCGTAAACATAGAGTTTGATAAAATTTCACGTTTACGGAAGTCGGATCGTAGCCATGTCGTTCTGTGAGCCA
>JAZNBA010000039.1:0-23866 GCA_045586785.1 Eubacteriales bacterium
CCCACTGCCTTTTCAGCAAGCCATTTTGCGCCGACCTCTTGGTTTTCATAAGGTCCTGCATTTTTGTTTGGTCCGTGAAAGCCGTTGCCAAGCCAGCCGTATTCCTTTTGACAACTTGCGATGAGCTTGTATATCGGTTCTTCTTTGATCTGAGCAATAAGCTCCGATTCTTCCTTTGCGGTGATGCTTCCGAGAATTTCTTTTTTCACACGGAGACGGATGGAGGGATTGGCGTTTTCAAGGAGAAATCCTATCTGCTTTTCAAAATTTTTATCCATATTAATCTCCAAATTGCTCAAACGTGATATTTGAAATATCGTTCCAAAGTTCTTCAGCAGTGTCACATATCATCTTTTTATCTGCGGCCGCGACCGCCTCAAACAGCGTGACTGTCAATTTGTTGTTTTTCTTTTTCCATTTGCCCACAACCCTGCCGTTCAGCAAGATAGGCGGCATGACGATTCCCGCGAGATTGAAGATGCCGCGCAAATGCTCCTGCGGCAGGTATATGCTCTCCTTCTTTTGATAGCCCAGCATAAGCTGGTCAAAGCCCGCAAGAAAAACGCAGGGCGGAATTTCTTTGTCGTAGGACTTTCCGCTTGGAATATAGTAGTACGTTCTGCCCTCGCACTCCACGGATTCTACAGGCAAAACCTTGAGCCAGTTTTTGACCTCGGCTTGCTTGGCGCCCATGTAATACATGGCATCATGGACCGTCGCCGGTCCCATATTGGTGAAATATCGGCGCGCGATCTCAAGCTTTGCCTCTTCATCGGAAATGGGTTTGAATTCGGGTGACGCGATATACGCCTTTTTCTCCTGCACCACGTAATGCATAAAGCCGCGCTCGCACAGCTCGCGAATACCGCCGCCCCACGCCTCGAACATAGAGGCTTCTTCTTCCGCGTCCATACCGTGTCCACGGCAAAGCTCTTTTAGCTCGTCGCGAGTGTATGGTTTTTCGGAAACTGCGGAAATGATAATATCCGAAAAGTATTTCTGTCTTTCGGGAGTCAATGCCCAGACTCTGCGTCCGTCATTCCAAAAGGTGTAGCCGCCCCATTCGTTTTTGCGGTAGCACTCGCCGTTATTGCAGCGTATGAAAAGCGGCAGATCGCTCTCGGCAAATACATGAACCGTGCCGCGAACCGACCAGTTCTTCACAAGTCCGTCGGAGACGGTCTTTTCATCATAATCATTGCATCTGATTTTCAGCGAGTGCATGGCATTCGGAAAGAACTGCGCCTGCACGCCGCAAAGATCGCATATGACCGTCAATTTGTCCGTAGGGCCAAGGATGTGCTGATTGGTCAATTGACGGATCTTCAATTCTTCAACATTCATTTTTCTTTTTAAACCTACAAGCGATCAGTGAGTGTTCAATTGTATTTTTTATGAATTCCTGTTTTTCTTCTTCGGGAGCGAATCTTAAATCTGCCAATTCAGAGAGACTTTTTTTACAATAATCCTTTGCTTCTTTAGATATAGGCCATAAATTGGCAGCATCGCACGCCAAAGGGATATCCATTAACATCGCATCATAACGAGACAGTATGAAATTAGTGTAAATCCTTAATTCGTAAAAACGCCACAGATCAAGATTAGTAAAAAAACTGTGAGCATATTTATATCCTTTGTTGAGAAAATCCATCAAACTTTCCGGGGTAGATATACTGTCGTATAGCGGAAAAAAGTATTTTTCACAGCATTCTATGGTCTTTTCAGCAAACTCTTCGATTTTCGATGGTTCGTCCCAAATAAAATCAACGGATTCAACCGGGAATCGTTTAAACCTTTCCAATCGGCTGCCAAACATTATATGACGTACATCCGTAGGCATATATAAAGGTAAAATATAGCATAAAGAATACAGTCCTCCCGGACGCTCGAGACCTGCGCAAAAAGCTATGTTGTTTTGTATCTTATAAAACATATTACTTTTTCTTGTAAAACCGTGCGCTTTAAAAAATGGCGCTAATCTGTTTCCGACGTCGCGAGTATTTTTCATATTCATTCTCCTTTGGTGTTATGGGTGCAAGTATTGCCGAATTAATTGTCAAACCATCCGTTTTGTTTTTTGAAAACTTCTGCCAAATTTTTATTATCAAGGTAATTTTCACAGAAATCAAAAACAACAGCCCCCGACCGATCAACAATTGCAAAATAGCGCTGAGGCCCATATTCGAGCAGAGATAAGTTAATAAATACCGTACCGTTGCGGTTTTCTTCCCAAACATCAATATTACAGTCGTACGGATCTATACCGATTGCCGTGCATGATAATTTCTTGATTTGATACACCTTTTCGATCTGCTGTTTGCTGATATCAAGATGGGAATTGCTCAGCTCACATTTTAACTCCGGAATATCCGCATCCAATGAGACCTGCGCATACAGCCCATCGGTCACATAATCGTATACCGATACGGTTTTATCGTCGCTCCATTCCATACGGTAGACATTGGATCTGTAGAAAGCCGTCAAGGGCAATGATACTGCAAAGAATTTTCTTTGAATAAGCTTTCTTTTGAAGAAAAAGTCCATGAAATATATGGTTTCCGTCATGTTCTGAACGCAGTATACTTTTGCGGAAAGCTGACCGTTCCTACACGATTTTTTCGGAATATAAAACTCTACGCAACTGCTGTCCGCACGCAAAGCATCGATATGTTTTTGAAATACGGAAAAATCCCACGCTTCGGCAGCGCAAAAGCGTTTCAACCCATCTTCTGTAACGTCAATCAAGTATTCTTGCCTTTGCCCCGGAGACATAGAAAAATAGTCGAGATTGAACGGCACGTCTATTTCATGAACAGATTCAAATTTTCTGATCTTGTCACGAATAGGAGGAAGGGTGCATGCAAGATTTATCCGAACACAGTTGAATTTGAATTCTTCATTTGCTCCGCGTTTTATATAGTCGGTGATATACGCGGATTCACGACTGAGCCGAATACCCATTGAACGTAATTCGTCATCTGTGTATGTGAGCCCCTTGTTAAAAAACTCGGTACACAAGGTTAAGTATCTTAATTTCAATGTGAGTTCCTCCTGATAGTTAAAATTTGTTTGGATATTAATAATCCAACCTTACTACATCAAACGAAATGGTGGATCCAACCGGGAATTCACTGTCAATTGAAGTGTCGAGAATAATGTCAATGTCCCCTATACTAACAAGACGCTCTTTTTTGTTGACAATTTTTGCGTGTAAATGATGATTAAATGCGGATTCTGAAGTTTTGCATGGCGGCTGCCACTCCAAACTTGGTCCAATGTTATAAGCAGAAAGTGCATATAATGTAATCTTTTCCGCAGTATCGGTTTTCTTGCCTGTATACGGATAGCAATATGCGTATAGTTTTACATCGTTTTGGCGTATTTCCAACAAAACCTCATCTTTTTCGTCGTTTAAATATTCAATAATGTTAAGTGTAACCATATATTTTTATTCTCTTTATCATCGACAACTGTCAAACATCGCAATTATCTGCCCTATCAGCTCCGTGTCGGGTTCAAAGCATTGTTTCTTATCGAGATATGCGTCCATAAATTCTTTTTTGACCTCGGCGCAGTATTCCCTGCCGCCATCCTCAACGTAGCTCTTATAATCCGCGTTCAATCTGTTGCGGTATTCCCACGCCGCCTCGGAATAAAACAGATAGTCGTGCCCGCGATCATCATAATGGACAAATCGGAATCTGTCACTATCACCGAATTGCTCGAAAAATTTATCATATCCGTATTGAATGGGAACGGTTGCGTCGTTTTGGCTATGCACCACCATAATGTCCGCATTGCTTTGCTCCATACCTTCAAGCGCCGATATATCGGTATACTTACTGCCGAATTTTATGCGCTCGTAAAGCTCCAGATACGGCATATTCAGCTTTGCCATTGCCCCGACTATTTGCGCGCCCTGGTATTCAAGCATGTCCTCGCTTTCATTAAAGCCCGCAATTATCACCGCCGCGCTGACGTCGGGATGCAAGCAGAGCACGTTACCCACAGAATAGCCGCCCCAGCTGTGTCCGAAAAGCATGATAGGCAAACCGCGGTATTCGTCCAAGCTCTTTACGTGGCAGATAGCGCTGTCAAGATCCATAACGCCCTGCGGCAAGCCTCTGACTGAGTTGCCGCCGCTGTTGTCATTGCCGCGCGCGTCGTAGGCAAATACATAATATCCGTTTGACGTAAAGCAGTCGGCAAAGGGCATATACGTGTTCTGCCCTCCGCCGCCCATGCCGTGGGCAATTATGACCACGCCCTTGACCTGTTCGGTCGGCTTGGAATATTTATATCCCGCAAGCGTTACGCCGCCCGACTCAAAATCGCTTCTCTCCATCTGCAGTCCCTCATAGTCCCGCACGGAGAACTGCATCCAGTCAAGCGTTTCATATCGGGCGCTGAAGATCGCCTCATACACGATGACCGTGGACACGGGCATGATAATCAGCGGAATGCTTACAAAGACAGCAATTATGGCAAGAATGACCGTTCTTTTTTTATTTGTGAGCTTGTTTTTCATTTTGTATCGTCAAGGTGCTCAAATATTTTTTGCCACACGCTCTCGTCCTGCGCCGTCATTCTGTCCCAGTCGAAGCGTGCGAGGAAAAACTTTTTCTGATCGGGTGTAGTCAGCTTTTTCTGACTCATAAGCTTGCCTTTTTCGTGCACGTATTCCATAAGATACTTGGACGCGTCCTCGGTATAGTTGGGGTTGTGACCCTTGTTGTGCTCCAGTACAAATGACACGCCCGGCTTATCTGCAAGCGCCGCCTTCAGAATATCATAGTGTACCTTTCTGCACATACCGTCGTTGTCGGAATATATAAGCAAGGCTCGGGCATTGCAATCCTTCAGCGTCGTGACAGCGTCAAATTTTGAAAAACGCTCGTTGGATTCGTTCTCCAACTTCATGATCAGCTTGCGGTAACCCTTCAAAATGCCGCCGAAATAAGACTTTACCATCTGCTCCACCGACACAAATCCCGCCATGGCGACGATGTGAGTTATATCAGGATGCAGCGCGCAGATATTCAGCGTGGAGAAACCGCCCCAGCTGTGTCCCATAACGGATATTTTGAGCCCGGCAAAACGCGCTTCCGCCTTGATAAACGAAATACAATCATTGAGGTCGCACAGCGACTGAGCAAGGCCGTTTGGCGAGTCGCCCTCGGAGCGCATACAGCCGGTATGGTCGTACGCAAACACCAAAAAGCCGTGCTCGCACAGCTTTTGTATCTCCTTCATGTATGAGCGATGACCGCCGCCAAATCCGTGGTCAAACACAACTATTCTGCCCGCTGTCGGGTTGTCGTAGCTATACAGATAACCCTGCAGCTTGTGCCCTGCCGACGCACGGAAGCAACACTCCTCGCAACGGAGTCCTTCAAAGTCATCGTGCGAAAAATAAAACGCCGTTCCGTCATCATCGCATCGGGCATACATCATACCCTTGTACATACCAACTATCTGCTTTTCAAAAAGCATGGCAACGCTCTCCTTTATTTTTTACTTTTTGTTCTTCTCTTTGGCGCGCTTGTCGTTGATTATTTTCATGTGCTCCTCGGTAATAAGTTCAACGTTATTTTCACGCGCCCAATCTACGCAGCCCTTAAGCACCAGCGGAAGAAATACACGCGGTACTGCCAAAACAGTCAGCAAGGCTTCGTCGGTAAACTTGATTTTGTCATCAACGCGGTCTGCCGCATATCGGACAGACTCAAGCGACGCTTTTCTCATTTGTAAAAGCTCAGCGCGCATTCTGGTCTTTCTGTGGAACCAGAAATTCTTGCTGTCGCGATAGCCGTAATCTACGGGGAGAGGAGGAAAATCCTTGGCACGAACGCCGTTGATAATGGCATCCTTGTATTTTTTCTTCATCAGTATCTTGTCAACACGCAAAATGAAGTGCGCGCCAAACTTACTGGTAATACCGTTAAAATCGTGATATGGCGGCTCGTAGCCGTTAAGCTCACCCGCAACGTCCTTGTCGGCACCGTCAAGCTCGCGCATCCAGGTACATTCAATGACCTCAATGGCATCCGTCAACACTTGAGGACGTTTGTCGTCTACGTTTGATTCCTCAATAAGACTCTTTTCAAGCTTGAAATTACACTTGGGCATTTTCTCGGAGGGCTTGTCGCCGGGCCAGGAAAGCTTGACCGCTTCCTTAAAGGTTTTGGGGTTGTCGTCAATAAAATTCAGCGCACATTTACCGTTGCGCAGAATATTCTGGGCGGTATTGGAGGAATTGCGGCAACACAGCAGCATAGCATAATAGTCCTTGCCTGCCACATAGTAAGGCTGAACCAACGAATAGGGACCGAGATTGGTGGTGCCGTCCTCGCAAAGCGTGCTTATAATAACGGTGGGCATAGGGAAATACAGAGATGTCTGATAAAAATTATCCACTATGCGAAGATCTTCAAAACTGCTCATATGATTTAACTCCTTATAACAATAATATTTTATTAGATTTATTATATCACACGCATTTCTTAATGTCCATAGAAAAAGCGATTTTTTCCTAAACCAGCCCAAAGGTGTTGATTTTGGCGTTACGTTATGATATAATGACTCAACAATCAACTCATTTTGGCACCTCATCTGCCATAATATCAAATGCATTGATCAACGCGGAGAAAAATATGAACAATACAAAACAACGTTTACTTTCTCATTTCAATACACACCCGAAACTTCAAATTCAAGATATTTTCAAATTTCTGTTTCAAAGCACCTTCGGTTGCGAGCATATGATAAGCTCACCGGAGCGCGCTGTGTCATATATACAAGCGGAAGCGCAAAGCAACACTTTCACAGATTATGCTGAAATAGAGTCACTTGACGGCGACTACAGCCGCGTTTCCCTTGCGTATCTAAAAAAAGGGTTGAGCGCGCAGACACTTGGCAAGCTGTTTTATCTGTCGGCATCGGCTGAAAAAGATACGGCAGAGAGGCTGGATGACCGCCTGAATATTGCGGAACAGCTTATAGCAGAGGGCAAAATATCGCTCTCGCTTTCCGATTTCAAAGCTGATCGCGCCCGCTGGCAAGCCGACGGATACCCCGCCATTCACCATTCCGAAGCTTTTCGCGAGGCATATCATCCGTCCTATCGCGTGATCTCAAACAAGTATATTCCCTACCTCGATCTGCTTGCAAGGCTTGATAAAATGCTTGAGGTCGGCAACGTAAAGCTTGCAATAGAGGGTTCAAGCGCCAGCGGCAAAACAACGCTTGCAGACCTGCTTGAACAAATATACGATTGCACTGTATTTCACATGGACGACTTTTTCCTGCGTCCCGAGCAGCGCACTAAAGAGCGCTTTGCACAGCCCGGCGGCAACATAGACAAGGAACGTTTTTTAGACGAGGTGCTGTTGCCGCTGTCCCATGGCGAGAGCATCAATTACCGCCGATTTGATTGCTCTGCATTTACGCTGACAGAGCCCGTATCCGTTACGCCAAAGCGCCTGACCGTTATTGAGGGCGCGTATTCGATGCACCCCGAGCTTGCGAAATATTATGATCTTTCGGTGTTTCTGAACATATCCGCCGAGCTTCAAAGAAAGCGCATAGAACACCGAAACTCCCCAGGAATGGCTTTACGATTCTTCAATGAGTGGATCCCGATGGAGATAAAATATTTTGAAGCATTTAATATAAAAGATCGATGCGATATAATAGTTGATGTCACAGAGTAAAAAACAAAGCACCCAAAGGGTGCTTTGCTTTTTGTTTTTTGATCATCATTTCAACACTTGCCTTATTGCCCAGAGCTGAACGCGCTTGGGCAACATATTCATAAGCAGCAGTAACGGATTGCGATTGACAGCATATGCAAATCGAGGTTTTCTAACTTTAAGCACCGACACCGTCTTTTTTGCAATTTTTTCAGGCGGTACGCATCTTGCCTCAACCGTATCAACGATTTTCCGAAACCGCGCCGCGTTACAGCGATACAGCTCTGTCTTATCACAAAAGCGTTCCAGTGCCGCCGTCGACACGCCAAGCATTCCCGTATCCACCGCTCCCGCGCGCAGCGTTGAGACGTAAATTCCCAACAGCTGCAGCTCCATACGCAAGGAATACGCGTACTTTTCAAGTGCCCCTTTGGTAACCGCGTAAATGCCCGTAAACGGAAGCGGATCCAGCGGCGCCAGCTCACTGGTCGTAATGACTATTCTGCCACCGCGCTTCAACAGCGGCAAAAACATTTTGTTGACGATAAACACGCCGCGCACGTTTATATCAAATATTTTATCATACGCCTCTGCGCTAATCTCTATCAATGAATCCAGCATGTATACGCCTGCAAAATGAAGTATGGCAAACAGTTCATCCGTAATAGCTCGCACGCGCTCAAATGCCGACGCTACGCCATAATCATCCGTGATATCAGCTTGTATCGGCATTACGTTATCCGACGCTTCACATATATTTTTATCCAGTGCTATAACAAAATAACCGTTATCAGACAACGCCTTGACAACGGCACGTCCCATACCGCCGCAGGCACCCGTCACAAGTACGTACTTCATTTTACCTCTTTATTTTCATTCATTTTATCCATCTCATACCGCACGCGCTCTATTCTCTGAGCAAGCGGAGGATGGCTGTATTCCATTATTACATCAAGGCGCGAGGGCGAAAGATGCGAGAAATTATCCCGCGCCAGCTTTTTAAGGGACGTTATCATAGCTTCGCCGTAACCGTCCGACACCGCCTGCTTGTCCGCTCTGTACTCCGCGGTACGGCTTCTTATGTTTCTTATCATGCCGGTAAAAGGATTTAGGAGTCCCAACGCAATCCCCGCAAGTATATATGTAAAGCCGTAGTTTAAATATTCAAAGCCAAACGCCGAATACAGCGACGGTTCTCTTGCGACCAACCACACTACAACCGACATAAGAAAAATATTACCTATGTTTTCTATCTGTCCTTTGAGGACATCCTTATGAAGTCCATGCCCCATTTCGTGAGCAAACACCGCACAGATCTCGTCGGTGGTCATAGAATTGACTAAATTATCATAAAGAACAATAGTTTTAAGCTTGCCAAAACCGGTAAAATAAGCGTTCAGCTTAGTGGTGCGTCGTGATGCGTCCATTACCTTTATCGCCTTTACCTTGTAACCGTGCTTGGTAAGCAGTGCCATAATGCGGTCCTTGAGCTCGCCTTCTTCAAGGGGAACGAATTTGTTTCCGATGCGCATAAACACCGGCGATAGAAAAGCCGCAAGTAAAAAGAAACAAAACACGGCTACCACAAACAAAAGCAACATCCAGTCCCCCAGATTGCTGTGTAACAACCAAATGATGCAAACAAGCATTGACGAAAGACCGAATATAAGTATAGCGTTTCTGATACAGTCAAAAATAAAAGTTTTTAAAGACGAGCGATTAAATCCGTATTTTTGCTCTATAACCATTGTGGATATGTAATTTCGAACAGTATCGATCAGCATTCCTACCACCGTTTCAAGAATGATTACCGCAAAAAAGGCTGAAGCGGGCATTAAATCCGCGAACCACGCGTACGCATTGAAGCCCAGCAGCACAAGTGCGGCAATGCAGGATATTATCTCAAATACGAAATTCAGCCGACAGTGCTCCGCGCTGTAGCGCTTCCACTTGAGATACGTTTCGGAATCGTATACATCCGACACAGTATCGGGAATGGGATTGCTTGCCGAACGGTATCTTACTATGTTGAGCACAACATTGTAAGCACTGCCCAGCACCACCATAAGCATAACAATTATTTTTATTACCATTGCTTTCTCCTTTTACGTAAATTCTTAACACTGCTATTATAACAGATTATCACATGAAATTCAAGCATCAAAAACATTCTTGATATTAGTATTGACAACATGACAAAAATCGACTATAATACACTTATGCAACTAAAGTTGATTATTTTGTGTTGAATATTTTAATATTCGGAGGTGTTATATGGATCTGAGAATGATCAAAACGCGAACACAAATAAAAAAAGCATTTTTGTCCTTGAGAGAAAAGCTCATGCCCGAGAAGATAAAGGTGAAGGACATCTGCGAGGTGGCAATGATCAACAAGACGACCTTCTATCATCATTATACGGATTCAATTGAGCTTTCAAACGAAATAGACGACTCCGCAATTGACAACGTGCTGTCAAACTTCCCCGAAAAAGACAAAATGTTTGACGATCCCAAAGCATATATATCGGGACTTTTGAAGGCACTGGAGCGTGAATCATCCAATCTCAAGGTAGTGTTCCGAGGCAAGCAAGAGGTGCTTTGCTCAAAGCTTGAAGCCAAGCTTCACAAATCTTACGACAGCATGGTAAACGACCCCGAGGAGCGCATAAAGCTCTCCTTTGCAATTGGCGGATTTATCAGCGTTGTTAAAGACTATCTTTTTACCGGCAAAAAATACAGTCTGCGCCTGATTGAAGACTGCACTGCCCGTTTGATCGAAACGCTGGCAAAGTCCAAAGCAGTCACGGCAAAATAATATTATTTGACTTTACGGAGTTTTTATGGATATCAGAGAACTTGACGGAAATACATTCAAACGGATAATCGAGGGCGGTGCCCTTGGTATCCGTTTACATATGAAGACCATTAACGACCTTAATGTATTCCCTGTTCCCGACGGAGATACGGGAACAAACATGAGTAAGACCATTGAAAGCGGAATTTCCAAGATCGCGGTTTTTGATAACGCCCCCCTGGGCAGCATCGCCGACAGCTTTGCGCAGGGTACCCTTCTTGGAGCCCGCGGAAATTCGGGCGTTATTCTTTCGCAGTTCTTTGCGGGGATGTGCCACGAATTCAAGGACAAAAGCACGGTCACCGCAAAAGAGCTTGCCGATGCCTATATATCGGGAGTAGAATGGGCTTATCGCGCGGTATCAAAGCCTGTAGAAGGTACTATACTCACGGTATTCCGCGAAAGCGCGGAGTTCGCCAAAAACAGGCTAAGTGCCAACGGCAATATTGACGAGTTATTATCGCTCAATATAGAGGAGGCAGAGCGCTCGCTGAAGCGCACAAAAGAAATACTGCCCGTCCTTACCGAGGCTGATGTGGTAGACAGCGGTGGTGCCGGCTATCTTTGCATTGCCAAGGGCATGTACGATGCTCTTTTGGGAAAATCAAGTGTAGAATTCAGCATAGAAACCGATACAGCCGAGCCCGTTCAAGAGGTTAATTACGATCTGTTTACCACAGACTCCCCCCTTGAATTCGGCTACTGCACCGAGTGTCTCGTTCGTCTTCAGCGAGCAAAGTGCGATCCTTGTGACTTTGACGACAAAGCATTTGCCGACGCGCTTGAAGAGTTGGGCTGCAACTCCATCGTCGCGCTGAAAAGCGGAGACATTCTCAAGGTGCACGCCCACACCATGACACCCGGCAATATTCTCGCGCTTTGTCAGAAATACGGTGAATTCCTGAATGTCAAAATAGAAAATATGTCGCTTCAGCACTCGGAAAAGCAGGTACAGCAAAAAACATCTTCCGTGCGCAAGCGTTACGGCGTCGTTACTGTTGCGACGGGCGACGGTATGACAGCACTTTTTGAGTCGCTGGGTGCCGACGTAGTAATAAACGGAGGACAGACCGGCAACCCCTCTGCCGAGAAGTTCATTGAAGCCTTTGAGCTGTTGAACGCGGACAACATTCTCGTTCTTCCCAACAACAGCAACATTTTGCTTACCGCAACGCAGGCCTCTCAGCTGTGGGGCAAAAACAACGTACACGTTATTCCCACAAAAACCGTACCGCAAGGCTATGCGGCGCTGTCGGTATTCAACGCCGCTACGACCGACGTTGACGATCAGATATCTGACCTCACAGCCGCCAAGGATGCCGTTGTATCCGGCGAGTTGACTGTCGCTATACGTGACTCATCCATAAACGGTCTTGAAATAAAAAAGGGAGAGCACATAGGAATACTCGACGGCAACCTCGTGGTCTCGGATGCTTCTCAAACCTCTGCCATGATCAATATGATAGAAAAAATATCCGATCTTGACGATCGCGAGATAATTACGATGTTCGTGGGTGAGGGCGTGTCCGAGGAGCAGCGCGTCGAAATGACAGAAGCCTTGGAGGAGCATTTCAAATATCACGTTATCGAAGTATATATCGGCGACCAACAGGTCTATGACTATCTTGTTGCCGTTGAATAAGCACTATCAAAATAAATCTACCGAAAGGACTTTACAATAATGGAAATCAAAAGAAAAGTTATGTGTACATCAACAGGCTGCATCGAATATGCGCCCGAACGATACCAAAAATATGACATTGACATTATAAGGGTTCACGTTCATTTTGACGGAAAAGAATATCTTGAAGGTCCCGACCTTGATCCCGTTGAGTTTTACAATGCGCTGGAAAAGCTTGAAGATCCCAAGAACAATCTTCCCTACACCTCCATGCCTACCCGTGAGGAGATAATGGGACATTTTGAAAAAGCATACGAGGACGGCTTCCGCGAGGTTATCGTTATTGTACTCAGCGCGTATCTCGGCGGAACTTATAACCTGATACGTCTGGTAGCCGAAGAGTTTGCCGACAAAATGAATATCATTGTAATAGACTCCAAGGTAGCCTGCTTCGGAGAAGGTATGCTCGCCATCAAGGCAGCGGAAATGGTCGAAAAGGGCATTCCCACCGATACCATACTCAAGGAAATAAATTGGATGATAGCGCATCAGGAGTTTTTGGGCGTTGACGGCAAGCTGGACTATCTCATCTACAACGGCAGACTCAAAGGCGGCAAGGCGCTTATGGGTAAAATGCTCAGCATATGCCCTGTTGTTCACTTCACGCACGAGGGTGAGATGTGCGCTCTGCAAAGTGTAAGAACCCCCAAAAAGGCTCTTGCAAAAATGTGCGAGATACTCAAAGAAACCATTGGCGACCGTTCCCCCGAGGACTATTTGCTCTGGCACGTTTATACCGGTCCTTCCCTTTACAACGATCTTGTTGAAATAGAAAAGAAATATGACATAAAGACCAATCACGAGGCCGTTATGGTATCTCCCGTAAGCGGTGCTCACAACGGTCCCTGGCTTGCGGGATATGAGCTGTTTTTACTGCGTCGCGATGACGAACCCCTTGAATAAGCCGCATATAAAGGTAACAAACATAATGGCAAAGCTATACTTCAAATACGGCGCAATGGGGTCATCCAAGACCGCGAACGCGCTTATCACCAAATTCAATTATGAGGAGCGCGGTATGCGGGTGTGGTTGATAAAGCCTGCCCTTGATACACGAGACGGAGCGGGTGCGGTGCGCTCACGCATCGGGCTTGAAGCGCAGGCATATGCTGTCAGTAAGGACGAGGATATTTACCAAAAGTTCATCTCCGACAGCTCCTATCACGCCATCATTGCGGACGAGTGCCAGTTTTTCTCGGCATCACAGATCGATCAATTGCGCCGAATAGTAAATAATTTTGATGTTCCCGTGCTGTGCTTTGGGCTTCGAACCGACTTTCTCACGCACCTATTCGAGGGAAGCCGCCGCCTCTTTGAGGTTGCCGACTCCATTACCGAGATCAAGACTATTTGCTCCTGCGGCAAAAAAGCAATAGTCAATGCCCGTATAGATTCGGACGGCAATGTAGTAACAGAGGGCGGTCAGATAATGCTTGGCGGCAATGATTCTTACGTAGCCATGTGTCACAGCTGCTGGATGGACGCAATACAAAAACAGGGCAAATAATATTTGCGGTCTCTTTGGCATCGCTTTAATTTGTTTTAAATTATTATAAAAAATGCCGAAAATATCACAAAAAGCGTCAATTGCGTATAAGCTGCGGAAATTACACAGAAATTTCAAGCAAAACTTGTAATACAGAGGCAATACACTGTGTTTTCAAAAAATAACCGCCAATCAAACAGAAAAAATTACCAAAAATAGGTTGCTTGTGCGTAACATTGATTTAGCATACTAAAGATATATTTGTTAATAACGACGAAATAACCGTTTTTGTGCCAAAGCCGCACAAAAACGGTTGATTTTTTTATCAAATAGTGTAATAATATATATAATTGTGTAAAAATATTGTTTGTAAAGCGGGATCTTCATATATGATATACGATATTCAAAAAGCAAGTGTATATAAACGCATCTCGGCTCTGCTGTTTGATGTCATATTGGTTTCGATCATAGCGGTGGGCGCCGCTTTTGCGCTGTCGGCTATTCTGAGATACGATGCCCACGTCGCGGAGCGTCAGCAAATGCTTGACGCCTACGAACTGGAGCACGGCATTGAATT
The DNA here is from genome assembly GCA_045586785.1 of Eubacteriales bacterium. Lineage (GTDB taxonomy): Bacteria > Bacillota > Clostridia > Oscillospirales > CAG-272 > UMGS1002. The sequence goes on from JAZNBA010000039.1 coordinate 14,292, forward strand.
TGATATTTCCGGTGCGGAATACGAAAGTCTGACCGAGGAGCAACGCAACGCATATAACGATGCGTACAATGACTTTGCCTCCGCTCCCGAGGTATCAAACAAGGACGCCCTTATTTTAAATCTGACTCTTATAATCACTGTTTTCGGAATACTTATTGCCACTTTGATATGGGAATTTATCATTCCGCTCAAGATCGGCAACGGTCAGACTTTAGGTAAAAAAATATTCGGTATCGCGGTTATGCGTGTTGACGGCGTAAAGATAAGCACGTTTCAGCTTTTCGTCCGCTCGGTACTTGGCAAATACACCATTGAGACCATGATACCCGTAATGCTTATACTTATGTTTTTCTTCGGAGTTATGCCGCTTATGTGCTTGACAGGCATCGCGCTGATAGCGTTGCTGCAAGTGGTTTTCGTGCTCACCTCGCGCCTGCGCACACCTATTCACGACATGATCGCAAGCACTGTAGCGGTGGATCTTGCCAGCCAGATGATATTCGATTCCGCCGAGGAAATGACCGAATACAAAAAGCGTGTTCACGAGGAAAAAGCAAAACGCGCGGAGTACAAATAATTTTGCCAAATATTAAATTTTAATATTATAAAATCACACAGGAAGGAAGATTTTATGAAAGTCGTTTTACAAAATCTCACCAAGATCTTTCCCTCTCGAAACAAAAAGGTCGGCGAAGAAGTCGTAGCCGTGAATGATTTCACATTCACTATTCCCGACGGCAAGCTGGTAGGCCTTCTGGGTCCCTCCGGTTGCGGTAAGAGTACGACTCTTTACATGATCAGCGGCTTGCAAAAGCCTTCGAGCGGTCAGATCTTCTTTGGAGACGATGACGTTACCGAATTGTCTGCGGAAAACCGCGGCGTTGGTCTGGTGTTCCAGAACTACGCCCTTTATCCCCACATGACGGTAAAGCAAAACATCATGTTCCCTCTGCAAAACCTCAAGGGCAAGGACAAGCTCCCCAAAAACGAAATGATCGAGCGCGCCTATGAAGCGGCACGTCTTGTTCAGATCGACGAGCTGATGGAAAGAAAGCCCAGCGAGCTGTCGGGCGGTCAGCAGCAGCGTGTAGCAATTGCGCGCGCACTGGTCAAAATGCCCCGAGTTCTGCTGCTTGACGAGCCGCTTTCCAATCTTGACGCGCGTCTGCGTCTGCAGACACGTGAGGAGATCCGCCGCATTCAGCGCGAGACCGGCATCACCACAATCTTTGTAACCCACGACCAGGAAGAAGCCATGAGCATCTCCGATCTGATAGTCGTTATGAAGCTGGGTGTGGTTCAGCAGATCGGCAAGCCTCAGGAGGTCTATGACGATCCCACCAATCTGTTCGTCGCGAAATTCCTGGGCACTCCCCCCATCAACGTATTCAACGGCACAGTCATGGGCGGAAAGCTTTATCTTGGCGACAGCGCTGTGCTTGACGTGGCGGGTGTTAAGGATCAGGACGTTTACGTCGGTATCAGACCCGAGGGCTTTGTTGTGGACGAAAACGGTCCCCTTTGCTGCGAGCTGTCCAGCGTTGAGGTAATGGGACGTGACGTAAGCATCGTATCCAAGCATGAGTCCTCGCTCAATCCCGTTATTCGCTCTATCATCAACTCCGATGCGGGACTTAATGTTGCAGGAGCTGTTGTCAATTACTCCCTCAAGCCCAACAAGGTATTCCTGTTTAGTAAAGAAAGCGAAAACAGACTTTATTTTGAGGTGAAGTAATATGGTTGAAAGCAAACATCGATGGAAAGCCTGGCTTTACCTTTCCCCTGCGATAGTTTTGCTGTTGATCTTCACGGTATGGCCTATAATCAACACGGTACGCATCTCGCTGCTTGAAAACTACAACAGTATGGCGGCAGTGGGCGGCGCAAAATACAACCTTGGTTTTGGCAATTTCAAGCAGGTTCTTGAATACAAGGACTTTCTTACCTGCCTTAAAAACACCATGCTTTTGTGTGTGCTGACCGTTCCGATCTCCACGATACTCGCACTTCTTATCGCAGTTTGTCTTAATGCCATAAAGCCGTTTCAAAGACTTCTGCAGACCATATTCTTTTTGCCCTACGTTACCAACTCCATCGCTATCGGTATGGTATTTGCGGCAATGTTCAATATGGTCGGCAACGCATTCGGCGGTGAAAATCAGATACTTATCACTGCCGGTATTATCAATAATATTCTGGGCGTGTTCGGCATTGAGCCCATCAACTGGATCAACGCAGGCTCCACCTACGCCGCTAACATCACGGTAATGGTGATATACATCGTCTGGAACGCACTCCCCTTTAAGATACTTATTCTGCTTGGCGGTCTGCAAAGCGTCAACAAGCAATATTACGACGCCGCAAAGGTCGACGGCACCTCCAAGGTAAGAACATTCACAAGAATTACCGTACCGCTGCTGTCTCCAATGCTGGCATACGTTGTTATCACCGGCTTTATCGGCGGCTTCAAGGAATATTCCAGCATTGTCGGTATCTTCGGTGACTCTATGGGTCCTGTAGGAGACCCCGGCAGACTCAACACAATGGTAGGCTTTATTTACGACGCTCTGGCTCAGCACCAGGGACGCGCAAGCGCCGCCGCTCTTATTCTGTTCGGCATCATCTTTATCGTTACTATGATAAACCTGTATGTCAGCAAGAAAAAGACGCATTATTAAGGAGGTAGCCTATGTCTGATAACGCACTTTCAAAGGTATATGAAAAAGACATGAAAAAGGCCACCGCCTCGCAAAAGGTCGGTAAGATAACATCACAGACTCTTCTGTACGCGTTTCTTATTCTGATGGCGCTTATCATCGTCTTCCCATTTTACTGGATGCTGATATCCTCGGTCAAGTCCATGGCTGAGTATCGCTTACCCGTTCCTACGCTTTTCCCCAAGGAAATACTGTTTTCCAACTACGCGGAGGCATTTACCGCAGGTAATCTGGGACGTCTGTTCCTGAACACCATGTACGTAGGTATTGTTTCAACTCTGCTGTCGCTGGTAATCACAGTTCTCTCCGCTTTTGCCTTTGCGAGACTTGAATTCAAGGGCAAAAACGCATTGTTCGCGGCACTGCTTGCAACAATGATGATCCCCGGTGAGCTTTTCACCATTACAAACTACGCCACGGTCAACGCATTCGGTTGGATGAACACCTACACGGTTCTGATAGTTCCCTTCCTTGTCAGCGTGTTCTACATCTATCTGTTGCGTCAGAACTTTTTGCAGATACCCAACGAGCTTTATCTTGCCGCCAAGGTTGACGGTACAAGCGACTTCAAGTATCTCTGGAAGGTTATGATCCCCCTGGCGCTGCCCACGCTTATCTCCATCACCATACTCAAAATGATGGGTGCGTGGAACTCGTACATCTGGCCCCGCCTTGTTGCGAACGACGATGCTCACCGCCTTATCACAAACGGTCTGCGTCAGATCTCCTTCGAGGACCCCGCTATGCCGGGTATGGTCAACTACCCCGTTCAGATGGCGGCGGTCGCCATCGTTTCCTTCCCGCTCTTCATGGTATTTATCTTCTTGCGCAAGTACATTATGAAGGGTGTATCGAGAAGCGGTATCAAAGGTTAAACAGTTTGATGTCATTCAAGCTTTTGACAATAAAAAATATTCTGAAAGGAACATGTTTTCTCATGAAGAAAATCATCATCGCGTCGATCCTTCTTTTGACGCTGTGCCTTAACTGCATCGCACTCGCCGGCTGCGGCGGCAACAAGGCAACCACTGCTGATTTCGTCATTCCCGAGGGCGGCTATGACGGAAGCGCAGTAACACTCACTTTCTATCACACCATGGGTCAGAATCTTCGTGACGTTCTCGATCGTTATATCGTAGAATTCAACAAGCTGTACCCCAACATCACCATCAACCACCAGCAGGTCGGCGGCTATGACGACGTTCGTGACCAGATCAAAACTGAGATCACCGTCGGCAATCAGCCTAACATCGCTTACTGCTATCCCGACCACGTAGCTCTCTACAATCTCGCAAAGAAGGTTGTTACTCTTGACGACCTTATCGCAAGCGACATTGAGATCACCAGAGCTGACGGCACCACCGAGACTCTCGGTCTCACCGACGCTCAGGTATCCGACTTCATCCAGGGCTACTACAACGAAGGTAAGCAGTTCGGTGACGGCAAGATGTACACCATGCCTCTTTCCAAGTCTACCGAGGTTCTTTACTACAACAAGACCTTCTTTGACGCAAACGGTCTGACAGCTCCCAAGACTTGGGAAGAGCTGGAGCAGCTTTGCAAGAAGATCAAAGAGATCGACCCCACCTGCATCCCTCTCGGTTACGACTCTGAGGCTAACTGGTTCATCACCATGTGTGAGCAGTACGGCTCTCCTTACACCAGCGCAACAGGCGAACACTTCCTGTTTGACAATGAGCAGAACATAAGCTTCGTAACTATGTTCAGAGATTGGTACCAGAAGGGCTACGTAACCACTCAGGAGATCTCCGGCGGTTACACCTCCGAACTGTTCAAAGCAGGCGCTGACGCTACCAGAAGCTATATGTCCATCGGTTCCTCCGCGGGCGCTACTCACCAGAGACCCGATAAGGTTAACGACGCATATCCCTTCGACGTTGCTATCACCACCATTCCTCAGGTAAATCCCGACACTCCCAAGGTTATTTCTCAGGGTCCTTCCCTCTGCATCTTCCAGAAATCCAATCCTCAGGAAGTTGTTGCGTCCTGGCTGTTCGTTAAGTTCCTGACCACCACCGTTGAGTTCCAGGCTGAGTTCTCTATGGCTTCCGGCTACGTTCCCGTAATCAAGTCCGTAGGCGACCATCCCGTATACAAGGATTTCCTCGATAACGCTGACGGCGGCAACAACATTTCCGCGCTGTCCGCGAAGGTATGTCTGGCTCAGGAGGCTGCATACTACACCTCCCCCGCATTCAACGGTTCCTCCACTGCCCGTGACCAGGTAGGTCTGCTTATGCAGAAGTGCTTCACCGCAGATGCCGGCGGCGACGTTGCAAAAATGATCAAGCAGGCATTCGAGGATGCGATTGCCGAGTGCAGATACCAGGCAAACTAATATTAATATGAAAAGACCTTACAAACTTATATCGGTGCTTCTCCTCATTTGTACGGTCATTCTGAGCTTTGGCGCATGCAGTCCCGCGGAGGATACTCCCTCACACGTGGACTACGCCGCCGAGCTCAAGCTGGACATGACCACCACCTCCCTCAAGCAAGAGGTGACTGTCAAGACCTATATTGACGGAGACACCACACACTTTTATTTTCCCGGTACGACATTTGAGGACGGCGTCATAAAGGCAAGATACCTTGCCATCAACACCCCCGAGTCCACGGGAAAAATAGAGGAATGGGGCAAAAAGGCATCGCAGTTCACACGCGAAAAGCTGGAGGCCGCTACCTCTATCATAATTGAGTCTGACAACGAAAGCTGGAACGCCGACTCCACGGGCGGCAGATATCTGGTCTGGGTTTGGTACAAAACCGCGGATATGACCGACTATCGCAATCTCAACGTTGAGATACTGCAGAACGGTCTTGCCATCGCCTCCAACTCCGCCAATAACCGCTACGGCGAGACCTGCGTGGCAGCTCTCAATCAGGCAAAAGCAGAAAGCCTTTTTGTTCATTCGAGCGAAAAGGATCCCAGCTTCCCTTACGGCGAAGCCGTTGAGCTGACGCTCAAGGAGCTGAGATGCAACATCACGGAATACGACAACGCAAAGGTTGCATTCGAAGGCGTTGTCATCAAGGCTGACAGCGGCTCGGTGTTTATCGAGGAATACGACGCGGAAAACGATATGTATTGCGGCATGACCGTTTATTATCAGACCGCGGGACTTCCCGGAAAAGCACTGCAGATACTGTCCGTAGGCAACCGCGTCCGCATCGTGGGCACGGTAACACAGTTTGAAGGCATGTGGCAGGTATCGGGACTTACGTATTCACTTATGCAGCCCGATAACCCCGACAATCTGGGGCTCATCAGCGAGGGACACCTCCCCGCATATGTTCCCACCACTCCCGACACCTTCAAAAACGGCAAGGTATCGGTCACCATTGATGAGCAGACACGGGATTACGATTATGTAAACCTGGCGCTCTATACATCCATCGAGATGCGCGACCTTAAGGTCAAGAGCATCTACACCACAGAAAGCGGCGACAGCAAGGGCGCTATGACGCTCACCTGCGAGTCTCCCGAAGGCATCGAAATTTCGGTGCGCACAATAGTCTTGCGGGACAGCGACGGAAACCTCATCACCGCCGACTATTTTAAAGACGCTACCGTTGACATCAAGGGCCTTGTTGATCATTACACCTACAACGGTGCAAACGATTATCAGATCAAGGTCTTCTCTGTCAAGGATATCACAGTTCATTAAAAAATAAAATACATAAGGAGAGACACTATGAAAAAGTTAGTTTCAATTCTTGTTCTGCTTGCTCTGTGCGTAACCGTTTTTGCGGCTTGCGGCGAGAACAAGCAGGACGACACCAGCCTCACCGAAGCAGGCGAATACCTGTTCGGTCTTTACAAGGACGAGGCTACAGTAACCCCCTCCGACTATGACGTAGTCGGCAAGGTAATGGTCGGCGACGTTGCTTTCACCGTTGAGTGGACAGTTGACGTAGCTGAGGGCGTTACCATCAAGGAAAGCTCCAAGGCTGGCTTTATCACCATCGACGTAAACGAAAAGACTCCCAACGAGATCGCTTACGTTCTGACCGCTACCATCAAGAGCGAATCCGGCGCTACCGTTCAGAAGACCTTCAACCGCACTATCCCCGCTTACAACGTATTCTCTTATGCTCAGTACGCAGCTGCAGAGGATGACTCCGCGCTGGTAGTTGAAGGCATCGTTATCGGTATCTTCTCCAAATCCAACGGCTCCAGCTCCAACGGTCTGTACCTGCAGGATGCCAACAACGAAGGCGGCTACTACGTTTACAACCTTACCGACGATCCCTCCGCAGATCTTGGAATCAAGATTGGTATGACCGTTAACGTAACCGGCGTTAAGGACACCTACAACGGTCTCTACGAGATCGTAAACGCAACCGTTGCTATCACCGACGAGACCATCAAAGAGGTTGCTCCCGTTGACTACACCGAAGCTTACACCAAAGCTGCTGCTCTCAACGAGGCTGCTCTTGTTGAAAGACAGTCCATGCTCGTAACAGTTAAGGGCGTTGAGATCACAGGTCAGGAGACCGAGTCCGGCTACTACAAGTTCAAGCTGGCTGACAAGGAAGCATACGTTCGTATCTCCTCCTCCAACAACTGCATTTCTAAGGAAGACATCGAATCCTTCAAGAAGATCCACACTGACAACTTCGGCTACACTGCTGACGTTACCGGTATCGTTCAGCTTTACAGCGGCAACTTCTACCTCATCCCCGTAACTGCTGACGCTTTTGCTAACTGCGCACTTCCCGAAAGAAGCGACGCTGAAAAGCTGGCTATGGAGCTTGAGACTGTTACCGTTGACGGCGTATTCACCGAAAGCAAGACTGTAGACCTGCCCGTTGCAGGTACTACATATCCCGAGGTCAAGTACGCTTGGACATCCGACAACGCAGGCATCGTTATCGGTGCTGACGGCAAGATGACCATTACCGTTCCCGAGGCTCCCGCAACTGCTACCGTTACTCTGACCGCTACCTGCGGCGCGGCTACCGAGACCAAGACCTTCTCCGTAAGCCTTACAAAGCTTGCTACTCCCGCTGACGTTGTTAACGCCGCATACGCACTCGCTGAGGGTGCTGCTCTTCCCGGCTCTTACACACTCTCCGGTCCTATCGTTTCCATCGACACCGCCTACAGTGAGCAGTACAAGAACATCACCGTTACCATTCTTGTTGAAGGTAAGAACATTCAGTGCTACCGCCTTGCAGGTGAGGGTGCTGAAAAGCTGGCTGTCGGCGATAACATCACCGTTACCGGCGTTATCAAGAACTACAAGGGCACTGTTGAGTTTGACGCAAAGTGCACACTTGACTCCGCAAAGAGCGTTAAGGAGATCGTTGATGCCGCGTTCGCACTTGCTGAGGGCGCAGCTATGGACGGCACCTACACTCTGACCGGTGCTATCGCATCCGTTGATACCGCTTACAGCGAGCAGTACAAGAATGTTACTGTTACCATCACTGTTGAAGGTAAGAACATTCAGTGCTACCGCCTTAAGGGTGAGGGTGCTGACACCATCAAGGTTGGCGATACTATCACCGTTACAGGTAAGATCAAGAACTACAAGGGCACTGTTGAGTTTGACTCCGGCTGCGTTCTTGGCGCAGTAGTAAAAGGCGCTTAATTAAAATAAAGCAATTTGTCCCCGTGTGCCGTAGCACACGGGGACGTTTTTATTTATATACTTGACGAAAGCCGCGGAATAATGTAAAATATAGGCGTAACTTGTGAAAGGTATTATTTATCATAATGAAAAATATTAAGCTGACAACTGTTCTCGTTGCGCTGATACTGTCGCTGTCAATGCTGTTTAGCGGTTGCTCGGGCGGCGGCACAGCAGACGTAACGTCCGTCGATACGACCACCACTCCCGTTACCACAGAAATATATAAGGATGCCTCCCCTGCACAGTCTTATGAAGAAGCGCTTGAACGCTCACGGCGGGGGCTTTTATCGGGATCAGATGTCGTTCCCGACCAAGCGCCCGAGATATCCGAATACCGCCCTATGCAGGGTGACGCATACATACGCAACAGTGAGCCGTTGTTTATCGATGAAAACACTTATGTCGTAGTGGACGCATACGGCAACGAGGTGATTCGTATCTACCGCGGCGGCGGTTACATAACGCTTGAAGAAGTGGCGGCTTACGTCTACGCCTTCGGCGACATGCCCGCCAACTACGTCAGCTCCAAAAAGGCACAGCCCGAGACCAGCCCCTGGGGCAAGCATCTGCGACTAAATCACTCCGCCTTCAGCGGCAACACGGAAAAGTATCCCTACGAGCCCGTTCTTCCCAACATAAGCGGCTGCGGCGGTGAGCTTTATTATTACGAGATCGACATCGGTACCACGGGCACCGACTGCGACCCCCGATACATTTCAAAGATATACAATGACGGTGAGACCATCACACGTGGAGCGGCGCGCATCGTCTACACCCGCTACGACAAAAACAAAAACGAGATCATCGAGCCCAACGAAAAGTATGTGTTCTACACATATAATCACTACAACGATTTTATGGAGTATCTGAACTACTACGGCGGCTGGGGTGAGATGTTCGGCAACATAACGGGCGGCGGAACCATATCCAGTAAGACGCACTATAACCCCACGCCCTACGTTCCCATTGTTATGGCAAGCCTGAAGCCGGAAAATTCAACCGCGAAAGTTATTGTGTACATGATAATGGATAAGCGGTATCTGTATGTATAAAATTTAAATCCCCGCGCGAAATTTTCGCGCGGGAAAAAAATTAAAATATAACTGTAAAATAATAAACATAACTTTCGGGATAGACGGTATTAGGCTGTCGGGGCGGAAGCTCCGGTGCTCTTTCGGGATTCCACTCGGCAAGTTGC
>JAZNBA010000040.1:0-16699 GCA_045586785.1 Eubacteriales bacterium
TTGCTTTCCGCTTCTTTCCGTGAACATAGGGGTTCCTCCAAACTTCTTGTTACTCCTTTATTATACCATGTTTCAAATCCTCTGTAAAGTACGACAAAGGGCTCAGAACCGTTGCCCTGAACCCTTTGTCAGTGATCTGACCACCTCATCGAGGTGGTTTTTATTCATTTATATTGGTCTTATAACCTCGTGCCAGAACGATCCGGGTGCTGTTCGCAGCTCGTTTTCGATATCCTCAATAACGTAAGCAATAGCGTTATCTGTCACGGAAACCGTCATTCTGTCCGCCGCCATGCGCACCTTAAGCCCCGAGCCCTTTACCGCGTAACCGATATCCGCTTCGCGGAGCATGGTAATATCATTTTCATAATCACCCACGGCAACAGTCTTTTTCGCACGCTCGCCGAACAGTCCGCGCAGCCGCTTAACCGACTCGCCCTTTGTATTATGCCGCGCAAGCAATTCAATTCCGTTTATCCAGCTGCGCTCTATAAGATAATTTTCGGGCACGTAAGACGCCAATGTGTCCGCCATTCTGTCACTGTTTTCGGTATCAACAATAAACACCATTTTATATATATCGCCGTCCAGCTTCTCGGTGTCCGCCCAATTTTGCAGTGACACCATCTGCCCACCCTCGGCGTCGTGTATATATACTCTCAGCATTTCGGGGAAATTATATAGTATATCGTAGACCAGCTTCAGTGCGGAAGGCTTGTCCAGCGCATCCCTGTACGCCATTTTTTGCTCGACGCAGTCGTATATTTCGGCACCGTTAAGACCAACAATATATCTGCTTGGCTTCAGCACATCCTCATAAAGCTTAAAAAAGTGATAAGGACGCCCCGAAACGGGCACAAACACACCGCCCTCGGATTGAAAATATCGCACCGCGTCGCGGTTTACATCGGATATTTTAGCCTCATGAGCCAATGTTCCGTCAAAATCAGAGCATATAAGTATTCCGTCAAACTTTCCCATTGTAAAACCTCCACATAGGATTCCATTATAATTATATCATCCCCTTTTGACCTTGATATGACATTTTTGTTACCTTATTGTAAATGAAATAGGAGGCTGAGTCACGGGCTCAGCCTCTGCGCAAAAAAGCCGACTGTAGGCTTTTTTGACGCGCGGAATTTGCGGTTTTCGCTTGTTTTCTGCATTATTTTTCAGAAATAATGAGCGAAAATTGCGGCGCTCCGCCGCAAAGCAAAAACGACGGGGTGAGTATCAAATGCATTTTTTGCATTTGACTCACCCCATGAGACCGTCAATCCAGATGTCCGCACTCGTGGCTGACTACCTCAGCCACCATATCGTGAACATCCGAACTCATTTTGTTCATGTCATCCACAGGAGATACGTCACCGAATTTAATCTTTCTGTGACCTCGACCGTATCGCCCACAGCACTCGTCCGAGACGCCAGCGCACATCTTAAGTGTGCTCGCTGCCACAACCCCGGCCGTCGCGCCTGCGACAAACGCACCTATAGTCCACAACACACCTGTTTTCATATTACAATTCCTTTCGTAAAGCGGTTTCAATATCATTATTCCCCACATCGCGCGCATTATTCTATGCAGATACAACCACTCATCCGCATATCCGAAACGTATCTTTTGTACTTGACAGCCGCATATTCAAGTGCTCTTTTTTTCAGCCTGAACGCGCTTCTGCGAGAGATATCCAGCATTTCAGCACATCGCTCAACCGTCTCACCGTGAATGTAATAATAATACAGCATCAGCTTTCTGTCATCGGGAGCAAGCGACGTCACGAATCGCTTGACCTCAAACATTTTGGCTTTCACATAAGCCTCATCATCCGTACAACAGAAACCGTCATCGGGGATCTTTCCGCCAAAATAGTCATGTTCATATTTGTTTGCCGCAAGCAGTTTAAAGCCGTAACGGTACTGACGTAAAAACTCCGTCACTCTCGCTACCCATTCAGACATATCCGTGTTGCGCTCCAAACTCACTCACAAACCTCCCTTCAACCGTTTGTACTATTGACAAAATGCCCTCTTTGTTTTATAATTATTATGTATGTTTGCGTGAGCTTTTGCAAAACAGAACATTTGTTCTGTTTTCGTGGAGAAATTATAACATCTAATCGCGCATATGTCAACCGCAAATGTGACATTATTCAAAATTTGTAGATTTTCACAAACATGCACTGTAAAATGCAGGTCAGCGTGGGCGGTTATTTGTACAAAAATTACATTTATGCACGCCATAAAGAAAGGCATAAAAATTATGACGGTACTTTCTGTTAACGATATATCACTCAGCTTCGGGGTGACACATATACTTGACGACGTATCCTTCTCTCTCGACGAGTCGGACAAGCTGGGTATTATAGGTGTCAACGGCTGTGGAAAATCATCGCTGTTCAAAATGATACTGGGCGAGTACGAGCCGTCCTCCGGAGATATTTTCATTTCAAAGGACAAAAGCGTAGGTATACTTCGCCAGGACGGCGCTATGTCGGTGTCGGATGATGACGGCGAATGTGCGCTGGAGGTCATGTATGCCGCTTTTGATGACCTTATCGCCCTTGAAAAGCGTCTCTCGGCGCTGGAAACGCGAATGTCAGCCGAGCACTCCACCGCAACCCTTGAATCGCTGAGCCGCGAATACAGCGCTCTCAATGACCGTTTTATTCGTGAAGGCGGACTTGAATTCCGCGGACGTTGCGCCTCAATACTTGAAAAAATGGGTTTTGACGCTACCGCGGCTCGCCAACCCCTTTGCACACTCAGCGGCGGTCAACGCACTCGCCTTGCGCTCTGCCGCCAGCTGTCCCGTGAGCCCGATATACTTCTGCTTGACGAGCCCACCAACCACCTGGACATTGAAACGCTGACATGGCTGGAAAGCTTTCTTATAAACTACCGCAAATGCGTGCTAATAATCTCCCACGACCGTTATTTTCTCGACCGTGTGACCAACAAAACACTCATGATCGAGCACTGCCGCGCCAAGCTTTATAACGGAAACTATACCCGTTCCGCCGAGCAGCGGGAGTTTGACCGCAAGGTTGCCGAAAAGCACTACAAGGAACAGCAAAAGGAGATCGCCCGTCAGGAGGCATACATCGCGCAGCAGCGCGCCTGGAACCGCGAGCGCAACATAATTGCCGCCGAAAGCCGCCTAAAGCTGCTGGACAAAATGGAAAAGCTGGAGCGTCCCAAGGAAGCGCCCAAGCCCATACAAATGCGCTTTACAAAGGCCATGTCAAGCGGGAACGAGGTGCTCACTGCCGAATCTCTTTGCGGCGGCTACGGCGAAAAGGTGCTGTTCTCGGAGGTTAATTTCCTTATAAAAAAGAACGAAAGAGTGTTTGTCACCGGTCCCAACGGCTGCGGAAAATCCACGCTTATAAAAATGATAGTCGGCATGATCGAGCCGCTGGCAGGACGAATTGAAGCAGGTTACAACGTAGAGATCGGCTACTACGATCAGGAAAACCAAAATCTCACGCCCGAAAACACTGTGCTTGACGAGCTGTGGAACGCATATCCCCGCCTGCCCGAGGTGGAAATACGCAACACGCTGGCTCTTTTCCGATTTGTCGGAGAGACGGTGTTCAAGCAGGTATCCGTGCTCAGCGGCGGCGAGCGCGCCCGTCTGACACTGGCAAAGCTGATACTTTCCCACATGAATCTGCTCATACTTGACGAGCCCACAAACCACCTTGATATTCCCTCCCGTGAAGCACTTGAAACAGCCATTGACGGTTTTGACGGCACTATACTTATCATATCCCACGACCGTTATTTTATCAACCGCCTTGCCACTCGCATCTTTGATCTTGCCGACGGCAAGCTGACGGATATGCGTGTGGACCACGTGGGCGACGGCTACGGTGAGCTGTGCCGTCTGCGAGAAAAGCGCGAGAGCACCGCAATCGAGGTCACAGAACAAAAAATCAGCTCCAACAAAGAGCAATATTTACGAAATAAAAAACAAATTGCTGACGCACGCCGTGAGGCAAACCGACTTGAAAGGCTGCGCAAAGAAGCCGCAAAGCTGGAGGCAGAGCTTGAAAAAGTTGACGCTGAGCTTTACGGCGACGCCGCCACCGACTATCAAAAGGTCGCGGAGCTTGATGCTCGCAAGACCGAAATAGAGGAACGCCTGCTCGAAATTTACGAGGAACTGGAATAAACGGAGGCATTGAAATGCAGAATTTTGGAATGTCTATGCTGTGGTTTTGGATATGTTATATATCTGTCACGATCGTTGGAATTTTGCATACCATCTTCAACATTTATGTATTACACATGAAGCCTATGGATAGTGAAAGCATGGGTGAGGGCTATGAAAAAACCAAGCCTTGGCATCCGCTGTATAATATAATACTGTTTTCCGCTTTCGGATATTTTTATATGAACGGTCTGACAGCCCCCACATTAAATGAAGCAATCATTACAGGCTTGATCTGGGCGGCAACGTGTATAATATTTGATGTTTTCGGATGGGTGATAATCAAGCATCCTTGGAGTCTTACTTTTAAAGAATTTTACATCGACTATCAGCCTTGGATCACATTAATATATATTGCAATATTTTTGGGCCCGATTATTGGATTTTTAATGTGCTGAAATGCGTTCGGTCATAAATCAAACCCAACACCACTACATCAAAAAAGGCAGAGTCTTCTCTGCCTTTTTACTATTAATCATATTTCTCCATGCTCCGCACGCCGCTTTTCATAACGATCGATCTCAAAAACGGTGAGCACAGCACGCGTCTTTTTTGCATTTTTGTGTACAGCTTGAAGCGCAGTTTGCGTGTATTCTTTCTGTATCCGCGCAAAATTTCCGCGCCGTCACGCCCACTCTCAAACGCCTCTGCCAGCAACCGTGCGCTTAGCATTGCACTGCTGATACCCTCAAAGGAGCTGGCGCTGATAAATCCCGCCGCCTCGCCTACGAGAAAAACGTTCCCACCACCGCACAGCAAATGCGAATATCTGCGCGGACTTGTTACAAGGCAAGCCTCGGTCTTCACGACCTCGCCGAATTCTTGCCCTATAAACTTCTCAAGTCGTGATTTTTGAAGCTCAAACATCTGCCTGCAATTCTTTTTTTCAAACGCGCCACCGAAAATAACGGTTCCCTCTTTGCGTATGGTCCAGGAGCAACTGTCGCTGGTCTTGCTGTCAAAAATACAGGAATACGGCGGCATATTGCTATCGTCGTCACACTTAAAATGCTGTTGTATGGAAACGTATTTTTTCACAGGCCTATCTTTAAAGAAGGTTCTGCGCACCAAAGAACCGGCACCGTCCGCCCCCACAACAAAGCGCGCACCGGTACTCTCTCCACCCAGCATCAACACAAATCCATCTCCCTCGCGCCTTATATCCTCACACCGTCCGCAGTGCACGTAAACACTGTCAGGCACCAAGGAGAGCAGCCACTTGTCGAACTTGTATCTGTCCATGTTCAGATAGTGACGCTGATAATTGCGCACACTGCCCGTGACAAGGTCAATGGTCTCCACGTCAAATATCTGCGGATCTGCAAGCACGTACTTGGGCAGTGTCAGTCCCAGTCGGGCAAACATGCCCTGCGCATCGGGCGCCAGCAGTCCGCCGCACACCTTTTTATTGCTCTCGCTCTGCCCATCAACAAGTAATATTTTAAGTTCAGGACACTTTCGCGCCAAGCCCGACGCAAGCACCGCACCCGCAGGTCCCGCGCCTATTATTGCCACGTCAAAACAGCTACGGCTCATACTATCCTCCAAAACCGCATATTTTTAAAATTGTGCAACCCACCAACGGCAGGTCGCACAATTTTTTATTACATACAATCCATCATTACTTTTTTGAAATTCTTGAACGAAGCTTTTGTAAAACCTATATCGATAAGCTGGTCACCGCGATAGTAGGACAGCACAACACAATCCTCGCCGTCATAGTTAGCGGAGCCGATATTTTCTACGTCCGCAAACGCAACCGCCGCGGTGCGGACTCCGCGACCGTCACATGCCTGACCCAGATCGTTCTGGAAGCATATAACGTCACCGTCTACCCAAACGTCGAACAAGTCGCCCGAAAGTCCCTCAACCTGCAGAACATCCGCGGGTTTATGATATGCCATAGCGAATTTAATGTATTTTCTCTCCGTGGGAGTCAGCGATTCCATCAATTCCTTGACACTCATTTTTGCAGGAGCATCCTGCTTTTCGCTAAGATCAATATCCTCGATAGCTTCAACATTCGAACCGACAGCAATATCAGCCACGCTCTCGTCAATAAGAACGTCATCGTCGTCACCGGCTTCTTCGCCATCTGCTTCATACGCCTCATACGCATCCTGCTCGTCCTCAGGCTCCTCACGTTCCGGCTCGGCGGTCAGCGGCTTCACACTGCGGTCCAAAGCGTCCTCTTGCGCGTCATCATCATAAGGAACGTAGCCAAAGTCATCCAGTATATCCTCCTGATCTTGCTCGGGCTGATCATACTCGGGCTGTTCTTGCTCGGACTGATCATCGGATGTGTCAGCTGTATCGTCGTCCTCGGTCTCTATCTCCTCAGACAACTCCTGAAGCTCTTGATCGGAAACAGGCTCCGTGTCGGGAACAATGTCATCCTCAACGATGCCAATATCATCCGCTTGCTCTTCTTGCTCATGTGCCTGCTCATTCTTTTCTTTAACGTCATTATCATCAGCAAGTGTGTCTGTCTTCTTGACAGGCTCCTGCTCTGCATACGGAACAAAGCCCTGAACCTTTTGCTGCTTTTCGGGCGCTGTCTGCTCGGCCTTGGCTTCTGCCGCAACATCCACAGGCTCGTCCGGATTGCTTATGATCTCATACAGCAAATACTTTGCAAAGCTGAATCCGTCAAACTGATATATTAGCATCAGAATAACAGCCACACCGGACAGTCCCGACACAATAATAGCAAGAACACTCGCAACGCTTTCCTGTCCCGAAGCGATAGTTCCGCGAACGATCACACTTATAAGCGTATACAGCAGCTCATAAAGGGCTCCGCCGTAAACCAGCCAATACTTGATAGGCTTGTCCGCACTGTTGAACTGATCAAACAAAATGGTACCGTAAAGCGCAATGCCCGAGATCACGCCAAGAATTGCCAGCACGATCACAATTCCACCGGCGCCCACAAACGCAAATCCGGCAGATGCCAGCGCCAGCAGTGTATACAAAATAAGTATCAGCGAACGACCGCGCCATACAAGCACTCTGTCACTGACAGTAAGTGCGGTAATGAGCGCAAACATAAATACATTTTCGGTAAATGCTCGGATTATGGTCATGGCGTCCTTGGACATTATTGCCGTTATTACCGAAAAAATAAGTGACACAAATGCCAGTACAACCACGCAAATGAATAACGCTTGCTCACCCCTCGAAGGGTTGCGCAGTAATCTGTCCTCGCCTACACGAAGCGCCGAACGAAAATATTCTTTTGTTGAAGTATTGTTTGTTTTTTTCATTGATGTTCAATTCCCACGTTATATTTTTTACTCGAAATTTTGTATCGTATCCAAAAAGCTTTCAAATGCCGACTCACGGCAAGGTAGGCTCAAAAAGCTCATAGTCTTATCCGACGGATGTACAAAGCTCAATCTGTACGACCACAGTGCCATTGTTCCCTGCTTGTCGCCACCATATTTGGCATCTCCCAGAAGCGGTAATCTGCGGGATGCAAACTGCACACGTATCTGATGCGTTCTGCCTGTGTAAAGCTTGACATCCACCAAGCAGCGCCCTGCCTTCTCGCCAAGCACACTGTAATGGAGGCGCGCCGACTTTACGCCGCGGCGTTGTCTTTTGACCACGTACGTTTTGTTTTTCTGTCTGTCGTGATAAAGCAAGTCCCGAAACTCACCCTCACCCGCCTCGGGCACGCCGCAAAGCACCGCCATATAGCGCTTGTCAAAGCCGCCCTCGGTCATCTGCCGCGACAGATGCGCCGCGCAAGCCGCCGTTTTGGCATACACCATCACGCCGCCCGCCTCGCGGTCAAGCCTGTGAACGACAAACAAATTCGTCGTCCTGCCCTGTTCGGCAAGCTGATCTGCCAAAATATCGGGAAGCGAGTTCTTTGCTCCCGTCTCGGACACAAGCCCCGCCTGCTTTACGCAAACGATAAGCTCGCTGTCCTCATAAATTATCTCTATGGGTTCTCTCACTTTGCTATTCTGCGGTCACGTCCAAGTTCTGCGTTTTTAGCCTGCCACCACTGTACAAACTCATCGTCGCCCTTGTGCTGTGCGTCCTTGACCATAGCCGCCTTAGAGAGCCATTTGTCGATAAACGCCTCTGCCTCATCGGCAATAGCGTCGCACAGCGCCTGTCTGCTCTCGCGGTCGGGAGAAACGTTATCAACGCGCGCATGCCAATCCGCTTCCATAGCGTAAAGCTCTGCCTTATACTCCGACTCGCAGATCCTACCCGCAAGCATTGCGCGGCTTATGCCCTCGCGCTTGAGCCAGGTGTCAATTCCTGCCTCCATATCGTCATACGCAAACACCTGCTTTTTGCTGTACGCGTCAAACCAGCAGGGCTGGAAGGGTGCGACGCAGGTAACGCCCATGCCGGTAGCCCATATCAGTGTGTCGCGCCCATCGCAGACCGCCACCATTGCGGATGTGGTCTCGCTGGCGGCATTGGGGCCCGAATGCATACATACACAATTGCGCCCATTTGTCCACGCATCGTCTGTTGCGTAGTGTGCACGCAACGCGTTCATCATATTGTACTGATTAAACTCGCCGCCGTTTTTGCCTGCTATACGCAAACTGCAGCTTCTGCGTACAATACCGCTGTGCTTGACGGAGGTCGCCCAGTCGATATACGTCTGCGCAAAATCAAAGGGCTGATCTATTTCGTAGCCCTTTTGTTCGGCATAGGATATTACATCCTTGTGCATAATATCGGGCTTGTCTATGGTAATGTAGTTGGAAATGCTGTACGCACCCTCTATTTTCTTTGCCGCCCACAAATGCTTGCCTGCGGTCTCAACGTGCCAGATCTCATTCTTGTCTGCTATAAGGTAAGCGTTGTCATAGTAAAATTCCTTGTCAAAGCCGCAGTTGCCGCCCTGACCGTACTTCTCCATAAGCTCGCCTATTACGTCAACCGCCTCTCTTGCGGTAGCGGCTCTCTCCAGCGCAAGACGCAGTATATCCATGCCAAGCAATGCAGGCTCGCCCGCGCACGTTTCCTTGGTAAAGACCGCCTCGTTTCCTATGCAAAGGCCGTGCTCATTCACACCGATCTCGGCGCCCCAAATCCAAGAAGGCTTAGACAGTATCATAGCGTTTGTATGCGCTGCCTGCTCCACCTCAATATAAGTGCATTTTACACGCTCGCCCTCGGCATGGTCAGCCGCGGGAACGAATACGATGGGCTGGGGCTCGTTTGCGGAACGGTCACTTGCCTTACCGAAAACAGTTTTGCCTGCCGCGCAAAGTCTGCCGTCAACTACTACTGAATCACACATTTTATGTCCTTTCCTTCTGCGTCAGATCTCGCAGTCGCAAACCACGCGAGAGGTGCGCACCTTTGCCACGTACTGAGAAACTGCCACGTGATCGGGATGGTTTTTATAATAGCTCAGATCATCAAGAGAGTCAAACTCTGTGAGCAGAATCATGTCATAAGACATATCGGAGCGCAGCACGTCAAAGCCGATCTCCATTCTCTTTATCTCGGGGATTATGGGACGAAGCGCCATAAGTCTGTCGCGTATATATTCCATGTTCTGCTGGCGAGTCTTGCCCTCGGCATTTTCTTCAAACCGCCACATAACAACGTGCCTTATCATATCAAAATACTCCTTATATAACAATAATTATTCATATTAATAATATCATACTTATTCTCTCTTGTCAACTATACTATGTGATATTGACGCAAATTTACAAAAAAATATTCTATATGTAGTGGTTACAAATAATTCAGCCATAACAGATCAGTAGAGGTCGATGCCCACATCGACCCGAAAACGTAAGATCAAATCAAAATCCATGTCTTCGAGGCGATGCGGGCATCGACCCCTACATTTTAAAGTATTCAATTACTCTTCAACTCTTGTAATGGTAGCTCTCTCATAAATCGAAACGAGCACCTTATCCCAAAGAAGATCATCCATAATATAATCTTTACCGTAGTAGCTCTCAAGCACCGAGGGATCAACTCCCGCGCTTGCCGCATACTTGGCAAGACCTGCAAGGTATTCGTCCTCGCTTATACCGATATTCTCTTTCTGAGAAATAGCATTAAGCGCAAGGTCTCCTTTGGTGTACAACCGAGCATTTTCCTTAAGTATCTCCTCGGTCCAGCCCATAATAGACATTACCTGATCTACCGTCATTCCGTACGACTGCGCATAATACTCGCACTGAGACATCTGTTGCTGATAATAAAAATTGACCTGCTGCTCGGGGTATTCGATAACCTCGCAAGACTCAAGAAATTTATCCCACATAACAGATATAGCATTGCCCTTGGCGGTCTCCTCGTAACCCTCCTGCAGCTTTTCACGGTAGTAAGTCTCAAACTCGGCAACGGTCTTATATTCGCCGTCCGTATACTTTGAAACGAACTCGTCATTCATCTCGGGAGTTTTCAGCTCACCGTGAATATAGTTGACTGTGATCTCAAAGGTAACCGGCTTGCCTGCCAGATCCTCATAATAATCTTCGGGGAAATTCAGCTCGACCTTTACCGTCTCGCCCGCCTTGGCACCGATGATGCCCTCGGCAAAGCCCTCTATGTAGCCGCTGTTATCGGTAACGGGTATCGTCTGATCCTGGGCCGTTCCGCCTTGGAATTCAACGCCATCCATAAAGCCCTTGAAATCGGCATTTACCGTGTCACCCTTCTGTACGGCGCGGTCCTTGATCTGTTCGTAATACTGCTTCGAGTTCAACAGCTCCTCGATCGCCTTTTGGTATTTTTCGTCCGTCAGCTTTTCCACTGTCAGCGTGACATCAATGCCCACGTATTCACCCAGCTTTATATACTTGCTCATATCCACGTCTGTGAAGTCCATAGCTTCAACCGTTTCCTTGGGCTCGGCGGTGTCCGCGGGAGATGACGTAGTAGTATCTGCAGAGCCTGCTGCGGTGGTATCCTCCCCATTGCCGAAGATCTCGGAAAGCTGGCAGGAGCACAGCGCCATTGCTGTAATAACTCCGCACAAGAGTATTGCAATAATTCTTTTCATTATTATTTTTCCTTTCAAACAAAGTAAAAAAGGACTCAGCCCGACTATATTATCAGGTCGAATCCTTTTCAACAGTCCCCATTAAGCCTTTTCGACTTTGATTACTTCCTTGCCGTCATATGTTCCGCAGTTCTTGCAAACGTGATGTGCGAGAACATACTCGTGGCACTTGGGGCACTCAACGAGTCCGGGCGCGGTAAGCTTGGAGTTATTGGATCTTCTCTTATCTCTGCGTGCGCCTGACACCTTTTTCTTCGGTACTGCCATTGTTAAACCTCCTCATCATGCGCCTTGACGCATAACATTATAAATTATTTTTTAATTACTTAATTATTGTCGCCGCCATCGGTATCTTCATCGTCTTCCCGCTCGAGCAACGTCGCGAGTACCGCGAGCCTCGGGTCAACGTATGTTTCTTTGCAGCCGCACCCATCGCGCTTGGGTTTTCCGCAAACGGGACACAGTCCCTCGCAGTCCTCCGAGCAAACGATCTTGGTGGGAAACTCAAGAATGAGCGTTTCTCTCAGCTCCTCATCGACATCAAGCATACCGTGCTCGACCACGACATACTCGTCCACATTGTCTTCAAGCTGCTGCTCGCTGAGCATTCCCGGAGTTGCCACAGTGCGTTCAAAGCATGTTTCAAACACGTCCCTTACCTCGTCAAGACATCTTGCGCAGCTTGCCTTGTAGGGCAGGTCAACGTCAAGCAAAAGTCTCATATATCCGCCGTTGTTGGTAACGCATCCGAAAACTCTGGCATCCGCCTCAAATTCCACGCCGTCAAGCGGTTCGGGCACCAGCGTGAAATCAATATCAATTTTACCGCACTCACCGCGGAGCAACGGCCCGATATCGACCTTCATAAGCTATTCCCTCTCCTATCAAAAACATGAATTTGCGGTCGGCATAAAATGCGACACTAAATATTATACCCACTAAAGCACATTTTGTCAATAGCTTTTGTAAATTTTTCGTTATTATTTAATAATATATTTACCCGCTTTAAGCTCAAAACGCCATTCTCCGTCGCAAACGACACCGCTAAGGTCTGATGCGGTCATCTTGATGCCGTTTATATCCACAACATCGCCGTCAATCGGCAGCGACACCTGTGCTACAGTACCCTCGGGAATGGTGAATTTGTAGACAAACGCATCGCCAATTCTGTCCCACGCACTCTCTATCTCGCCGCACGCGGAATTATACTTTGCCGCAACGTGACAGATATGCTTCTGTCCCTCGGGCAGATATTCTCTCTTGTCGGGACGGGGAGCCAATATGAATTTACTAAATCCGGGGTTTTGCTCGTCGGGACGTATGCCCGCCATGCCCGAGAACATCCACTCAACAACCGCGCCGTAAGCATAGTGATTGAACGAGTTCATGCTGACCGCGCCAAAGCCCTTTTCAAGAGTATAAGAGTTCCAACGCTCCCACACCGTGGTAGCGCCCTGACGCACGCTGTAAAGCCAGGAGGGATCGGCAGTCTGCAGCAGAAGCGAATAGCACAGATCATCCATTCCAAGCTCGGACAGCGTCTGGTTAAGCACGCCCGTACCCACAAATCCGGTGGACAGTGTATAGTTATTGTCAACGATCAGCTTTCTCAAAAGCTCTATGGTAGCGCTGCGCTCGTCGGGCGTAAGAAGATCAAACTTCAACGCCAGCAGACAGGTGGTCTGTGTGCGGATGTTTAGCATACCATCAGTTATGTATTTCTCGTGGAAATGCTCTATTATGCGCTCTCTTAGTCCGCGGTAATACTCTGCCCTGTCCTGCTTGCCCAGTATCTCGGACATCTTAACCATAAGCTCGGCATCGTATGCATAGTACGCCACCGAAATGTAGCGCTTATCCGTCACATCGTAATTGAGCCAGTCGCCATATGCCGTGTTGGGACCCTCAAGACCGAACTGCTCAAGATACTGCATATAGTATTCCATCGAGTCATAGTGCTCAGCCAGTGTTTCCTTGTCGCGGTACATCAGCCACAGACGGTAAGGAACTATCAGTCCCGCGTCGCCCCAAGCGGCGTTGCCGTTATGACCGCCAACCCAAGCCCGCGGAATAACGTCGCAGTATGCGCCGTTCTCGCCCGTCTGGGAGTCACGCGCGTCACCCAGCCACTTTTTCATAAACTTACGAATATCGCAAAGATAGCTTGCCGCGCCGCAGAATATCTGGGTATCACCCGTCCAGCCAAGGCGCTCGTCACGCTGAGGGCAGTCGGTGGGAACCGACAGATAATTGCCGCGCTGTCCCCAGATGGTATTGGAAATGAGCTGGTTAACCTCGGCGTTGTCCGTTTCAATACTGCCCACTTCTCGCAGTTCGGAGGTAATAACTCTGCCGCGAACCGCGATGATCTCGAAGTCACGGTCAGCGGTCAGCTCAAAGTAACGGAAGCCGTAAAACGTGTGAAGCGGCTCAAAATTCTCCTCCGCGTCGCCGTTTGCTACATATGTATAACGCGCCAGCGCGGAACGGTAATTTTTAATGTACATACTTCCCTTAGCGCCGTCGTTTCCGCGGGATTCAAGACCTGAGTCGTTAAGAAGCTCGGCAAAATAACCGCGAATGACGGTATCGCGAGGCGCGCGCACCGTAATTTCGGGGCGACCGACCATGTTCTGACCGAAATCAAGTATCACGCTCTGACCCGCTTTAAGCGTCATATGCTCGCAACCGTCGCCGATATTCTTGGATATAACATTTATCTCGCCGTAATCCGTGCCGTTATCCACAGTACCGCTGTGTACGACTGCGCTTTGAGGCACGCGGGTAAGATCCTCGCGGCGGCGAATGTTCTCGCAAACAGGCTCAACTATGTCACAGCCAATGTCCTCCGAGGGCACAGCCGCCATCCATTCAAGTGTTTCAGGGTAGACAGCAGGATCTGCAACGCGAGCATCGTAATACTCGCCGTCCCAGATGTCCGCCGTGCGGACTCTGCCGCCGATAGCTGTTTTCCAGCCGTCATAAATAAGCTCGGTCTCACCGTTTGCGTACTCAATTTCGATCTCACCGCAGAACGCCGAGGGCTTGAAGCCGTAAATACCAAAGGAAATACGTCCGCTCCACCAGCCGCAGGACACCTCTGCCATGAGCACGTTGTCACCTTTGACAGCTGCGGTTATGTCATATTCATACTCAAAAACGCGGCTGCGGTAGTCCGTCCACGTAGGCTTGAGCTCATCATATATGATCTTGCCGCAATCGGTGCGTGTTCCCACGCGCTCGCCGTTGAGGAACAGCTCGAAAATACCCAGAGCAGTTGCACGTATCGTCGCTTTTTTGACCGTGCCACGGGGCGAGAATGTGTGCATATACAGCACCTGACCGTCACGAGGCTCAAAGGGTATGTCCTTGGAATTATACACCATACCGCCCTTGCGGTGCCAGGGATGCTCGTAGGTGCGCTTTACGTCAATGGGATTTGAAACAAATACAGCTTTTTTCATAAATGCATTTCCTTTCTTTATTAAAAGGTCGTATATATAAATATTACCATATCGGCGCGTTGATTGCAAGTATTTTATTACTTTTAATATTGCAAATTAACGCATTTTATGATAAACTGATGTCAGACCTCAAGGAGGTAAGAAAATGAGCACAAAATCTCTTTCAAGCAACGATATAAACGCTCTGCTGCCCCGCCGCCCCGAGGTGTCGCACAAATACACCTTCGGTCGAGTGGTTGCCGTATGCGGCAGCGATGGCATGTGCGGCGCGGCGTATCTCTGCGCCAAGGCGGCATACAGAACGGGTTGCGGACTGGTGGAAATAGTCACACCCGAGCAAAACAGAATACCGCTTCAGACATTGATTCCCGAAGCAATCGTCACCTGCTACGATAGCGCCGAGCCCGACAAAGCTGTCATAAAAGCCGCCGTCCACCGCGCAGACGCGGTGGTCATTGGATGCGGGCTTGGTACCTCGCAGACCGCTGTCAAGGTGCTTGACACCGTGCTTCGCGCCGCCGCATCACCCATTGTCATTGATGCCGACGCGCTTAACATAATAGCAGCCGACGCATCGTTTTGGGATGCGCTGAAAGTCCCGGCAATCATCACCCCACACACGGGCGAGATGGCTCGCCTGACCGGCATGGACGTTGACGCCATACTTAACCACGTCCCTGAAGCCGCCCGAGAACTTGCTGCTAAGCGTGGCGTTGTATGCCTGCTCAAGCATCACAAAACCGCAATTTCCGATGGCAAAAACGTATATATCAATCAATTTGGGAACAGCGGAATGGCGACCGGAGGTTCAGGTGACGTGCTCGCGGGCATCATAGCTTCTCTGCTTGCGCAGCAAAAAAGCACCAATGAGCTGTGCAGAACTGCCGCCCTCGGCGCGCTTATTCACTCTCTGGCAGGCGACCTCGCCGCCGAAAAGTTGGGTGAATACTCCGTTATGGCATCGGATATTATTGAGGAGATTTCGGGTGTGTTGAAACAATCATAAAGGAGCCTATACCGTATGAAAATATTCAAACGAATTCTACAACATTTGAAAAACAATTTGTTACGGTATATTAGTATAATTCTCGCTTTTTCACCTTTTGCTGTTTTCTATTGGAAAATTTCCGGAATATATGTTGTATTGTTCAGCGTTATTATCTTCATATCGTGGGCATTTATTATTACGTGTTGCCAAAAAGCGCAACTAAAAGTTCACGCCCACCAGCGAAGCGGAACACTAACATCTGAGAAAGCGTTATTTTACTCACTTCAAATCGGGTTGCCTATTTATTGGAGCTGGGCAATCATCAGCATAGTTCCTATAACTACCCATTATGTTTGGTTACTTACAGGCTTCCCTGTCAGCGTTATAAGCAGTATACCCCTAAAAGAAGTATCGGATATTACACACAACAAAGTGCTGTTTTGGAGCATACAAGTAGCAATATATTTATCCGTATTAATTTTGGGGCAAATAACTGCAAGTATATTGCTCAGCAGTTTTAATTAATTATAATATAGTCATAACCACCGGCTTAGCCGGCGGCTTGCAATAGCCCCCCTTGGGGCATTCCACACACTAAGACTATAGACTCGTCGAAAAACGCCGCTTGCGGTAGTTTCCCTACTGCAACATATGTGGCGACAGTTAAACCAAAGCCTTCCCCAGCGGGGGAAGGTGGCAGCCGCTTGTCGGCTAACGGATGAGGTGTCCATAAATTATCTCCTCATCCACCATTCGCGCAGCGAATGGTCCCCCTTCTCCCACAGGAGAAGGCTACTTGACTCCTCGCTTCGCTCGGATGAATAATTTGGGCAAAGCTAAAGCTTTTTGGAATCATCATCACTACTGGCGGTTTTCGGAATACAATAAAAAGCTATGCAGAAACTTTGATATGCACCCCAAAAGTTAGACACTTTTGGAGGTGCATATTTTTTATGGGCAAAACAGGAAGAAAAAACAAAAACTACTCGCCAGAATTCAAAATCCGTGTTATAATGGATATGCGA
>JAZNBA010000041.1:0-19788 GCA_045586785.1 Eubacteriales bacterium
TCAAAAAAATAATTACAAATATATAAATTATATCATATGCTTATCCTTGTTTCGTTGCCCTTGAATACAGCAATCCTCGTTTCTTAATCCGAAATCTTGATATGAAACTGTCATAATTTTGCTCCTTCATATTTATTATAACAACATTATAACACCGAATGGTGTTATTGTCAACACCATTCGGTGTTAAAACTATATAATAAATTTGCAAAATTCTGATTAGGAGAAAATGCAATGTTTATATATAGTCGAGTAAGAGACTTGCGCGAAGATCACGACAAAACCCAACGTGAAATAGCCGAAATGCTTAATATGCAACTAACGGTTTATCAAAGATACGAGCGCGGCGAGAGAGAACTGCCGCTTTGGGCGGCTATCCGTTTGGCTGATTATTATCGGGTTACTTTGGATTATTTAGTCGGTCGTACAAATATAAAAAAATGAGATATTCCTCTTAAAAACATTTAAGGGGAATATTTTTTCTATACCGCTTTGTTATTATCAAAAATTTTTCAAAAAAATTTTCAAAACCTATTGACAAATAAAAAATTTATGGTATACTTTAATTGTACCAAATCTCAATAAGGATTTAATACTATGATTGCAAAAAGAAATACCATTCAAAAGCAAATTGTTTTTGAAGTTCTCACCAAGATGCACAATCATCCTTCTGCGGGTATGGTCTATGAGGCGGTGAACGCGGAGTATCCCAACATCAGCCGCGCCACGGTGTTCAGAATACTGGCGGAGGCGGCAGACGAGGGCAAAATACTTCGGCTCAAGCTCAACGACTCCACCGACAGATACGACACCACTACCTTTCATCATCACCACATCGTTTGCCGCGAATGCGGTCACGTCGCTGACGTGGACATCGATTTTGATGAAAGTAAGCTGCTGGACAGGGCAGTAGGACATGAGGATTTTCAAGTTGAGAAAAGTCACATTGAGTTTGTCGGCATTTGCTCAAAATGTCGAAATAAAATATAATAAAATTTAAATAATATTATTGGAGGAATTTGTCATGAAAAAATGGAGATGCAAGGTTTGCGGAGAGATCGTTGAGGGTGAACACGCACCCGAAAAGTGCCCCCTTTGCAAGGCACCCGCAGAAAAGTTTGAAGAGGTAGTTGAAGCTGAAAAGACCTGGGCAGCAGAGCACGTAGTAGGCGTTGCTAAGGATGCTCCCGCAGAGATCATCGAGGGTCTGCGCGCTAACTTCAACGGCGAATGCATGGAAGTCGGTATGTATCTTGCAATGGCAAGAGTTGCACATAGAGAGGGTTATCCCGAGATCGGTCTGTACTGGGAAAAGGCTGCTTGGGAAGAGGCAGAGCACGCTGCCAAGTTTGCAGAGTTGCTTGGTGAGTGCGTATCCGCATCCACTAAGGAAAACCTGACTGTCAGAGTTGAGGCTGAGAATGGCGCTACCGCAGGCAAGTTTGAGCTGGCAAAGATGGCAAAGCAGCTGAATCTTGACGCTATCCACGACACCGTCCACGAGATGGCTCGTGACGAGGCTCGTCACGGCAAGGCATTTGAGGGACTCCTCAACCGCTACTTCAAATAAGTACATTTCAGAGGAGTGAATATTCACTCCTCTTTTTTGACAAAATAACACAGGAGGAACACTATGAAAAAATTATTAACTTTATTTGTCACTTTAATTTTGACTTTAGCGCTTTCCGCCTGCGCCGCTGCAGCCGGAAGCCCTGCCGCAGGGTCAAACGACCCGTCAACCGCTATCACCCGCGAAAGAGCGCTTGAGATCGCTCTTGACAAGGCGGGCGTGAAGCAGTCGGATATTCACGATCTGGATATCGAGTTGGACCGCGAGCGCGGCACCACGGTCTGGGAAGTGGATTTTGACCACGGAAATTTGGAATATTCCTATGACATTAACGCCGAAACGGGCGAAATTACAAAAGTCGAACGCGAAAGAGATCGTTGAAAGCTTTGATAGACGGAATAAAAATCGGCAAAATGAGACTATATCTTGAAGGCTTGTGAAAGAATCAGCGCTTGAGAGAGATATCTCGATAAATAATCTAATGATTTTTGGGGGCGCGGCGCAAGCCGCGCCCTTTTTGTTAAAAATAATAGATAAATTTGGAGTATTGACAAAACGACCTTGTTGTGTTATAATCATATCACGAACACGTGTTCGAGATATGCGAAAAGAGGTGAAAGGATGAGAAAGCGTACATATATAGCAATAGACCTGAAGTCTTTCTATGCTTCCGTGGAATGCATGGAACGCAAGCTCGATCCTTTAACCACTAATTTAGTAGTGGCAGATTCCGGCAGAACAAATAAAACCATCTGTCTTGCGGTATCTCCCAGCTTAAAATCTTATGGAATACCCGGAAGACCGAGGCTTTTCGAGGTCGTCTCAAAGGTTAAGCAAGTGAATGATCAAAGACGCTGGAGTGCTCCCGGCAGAAAACTGGTCGGTTCTACATTTAATAACAACTTACTGAAACAAGATAAGTCTCTCGCTCTTGATTATATAGTCGCTTCTCCGAGAATGGCGTTGTATATCGAATACAGCACAAGAATATACGATATTTATCTTAAATACTTTGCTCCCGAGGATATACACGTTTATTCGATAGATGAAGTGTTCATCGACGCGACAGCATATCTGGGCACATATAAAATGTCTCCGCGAGACCTTACAATGAAGGTGATTCTCGAGGTTTTAAAAGCAACGGGAATCACTGCAACCGCCGGCATAGGAACTAATCTGTATTTATGCAAGGTAGCTATGGATATTGTTGCAAAGCAGATGTCCCCCGACAAAAACGGTGTAAGAATTGCCGAAATAGACGAAGCGAGCTATCGAAAGATGCTTTGGGATCATCGACCGCTGACCGATTTTTGGCGAGTCGGGCGCGGATATGAGAAAAAGCTCCAAGCTTACGGAATGTATACTATGGGAGATATAGCGCTCAAATCGATAGAGAACGAAGAATTGCTGTATAAGCTGTTTGGAGTAAACGCCGAACTGCTTATAGATCACGCCTGGGGCTGGGAGCCTTGTACTATGGGGAACATCAAGGAGTACAGACCGCTATCCAACAGTATGAGCTCGGGTCAGGTGCTTCAATGTCCGTATGAATTTCAAAAAGCCAAGCTTATAACAAGAGAAATGTGCGATCTTCTGGTGCTGGATCTTGTGGAAAAGCATATAGTTACCAATCAAATAGTATTGACAGTAGGGTATGACGTCGAATGCCTGAGCCGAGGCGATATTTCATATACAGGTGAAATTACTATAGACCATTACGGAAGACAAGTGCCAAAGCACGCTCACGGAACGGCTAATCTTTCGGGATATACTTCGTCTACGGTGGAGATCGTTAATGCAACAATGGACCTCTTTGATAGAATTGTAGACAAAAAGCTTTTGGTACGAAGAATAACTATCAGCGTTTGTAACCTGAAAGATGAGTCGGTGCGGAAGCAGAATAACGCTCCGATCCAAATGACCTTGTTTGTTGATTATGATGAACTGGAAAGACAAGAGCAAATTCGGGAAGCAGCTTATGAGCGCGAAAAGCAGAGGCAAAACGCCATCATCGACATAAGAAAGAAGTTCGGAAAAAATGCAATTCTTAAAGGTATGAATTTTGAAGAGGGAGCAACCACTATTGACAGAAATCTTCAAATAGGCGGACACAAGGCATGAATGAAAAATACGAAAAAATAGTCGACCTGCCTCATAAGCAGTCTTCTACAAGAAAGCACATGTCGCTTTACGACAGAGCAGCTCAATTCGCGCCCTTCGCGGCGTTGACGGGATATGAGTCTTCTATAAAGGAAACTTCAAGGTTAACTACCCAACGCTTAGAGCTCGATGACTACGAGATAGAGAGACTTAATTATAAGCTGCAGGTCATAGCCGAGCATTTGGGGGAAATGAAAGTTGCCATAACGTATTTTATTCCCGACGCCCGAAAGAGCGGCGGTGAATATGTTACAAAGACAGGAATCGTAAAAAATATTGAAGAATATCAAAAGACCGTTGTTATGCAAGATAAAACAATAATTCCCATGGAAGAAATAGTCAATATTGAAGAGGTGCTTTTATGAGACCAAGAAATGAGCAAGCGAAACAAGCGGTATATGAGTTTATTAATGAATATATCAGGGAGTATGGAGTCAGTCCGAGTACACAAGAGATAGCGGATGGTATCGGAACCACGAAATCCTGTGTTTCCAAATATATAAACCGATTGATACAAGAGGGACGAATAGAAAGATACGGACGGTATCAATTAGCTACAAAGCAAAACCGATTTTCGGCTTATCAAATGCCTGTCATCGGAGCGGTGGCTTGCGGTAAACCCAAATTGGCTTTTGAAGATATTAAGGCATATATTCCTTTGGACGAGTCTTTGTCACGCGGCGAATACTTCGGGTTGATAGCCGACGGAGACTCTATGATAGACGTTGGAATACATAGCGGAGATATCGTATTTGTCAGGAAGCAAGAGACCGCAAATGACGGCGATATAGTAGTAGCTATGATAGAGGATGAGTATTCCGACGAGGTAACAACTACTCTGAAACGATTTTTCAGAGATCCGAAAAACAAAAAATATATTCTGCATCCGGAGAATAAGAATCAAGATGATATAATTGTCGATAAAGTACGTATTCTCGGAAAAGCGGTCAGAATATATAAGAATATAGAAGAATATCCTATTTAATTATTTGATGACTTAACGAGTCCATGGGAGACAATATAAATTTATGAAATTATTATCAAAAAAGAGCGATCCTCGGATCGCTCTTTTTTACTGATCATATTTATCGTCCTGTTCAAACACGGTCTCAAAAAATTCTCGCACCGCGCGAGGATTGCGGACGCGGTATGCCGCGCACTTGGCATTGCCCCACTCGTTATACTGCTCTGACGCATTGAATATCATGCCGGCGTTGTAGGTGGCGTCATTTTGCGAGCCTTGGGTGTTTTCATATATCCAACTGTTATCTGCCGCCCAGACCACGGTGAAATTCTCGTTGAATAAAAAGTATTGTACTCGATGATCCGATGTTTCAAGAACTATCGTGTTTTCCCGATCGAAAAATGCATAATTGCCGACCGATCTTTGCGATAATTTTAAACCGTCCAGAACTTTTTCGGAGATAGGTTGAACGTCCTCGCTGTTTATGAAGTGAGTGTGGTGTTGACTGTCGCCTATCCAAATATAAAAATCGTCGTCGCGGCCTATACATTCGGCAATGTCCCACACGCTGTGCGAGGGACGGAGCATGAAAAACAGTGCGCCGCCGATTAGCATGACCGACAAAACGACCGCCGTCAGTGCGATAACAGTGCTTTTTTTCATGGCAGACCTCCTTGGCGTGTGTTGGGATAATTTTAACATAGGTCGAGAAGGATGTCAACATTTATTTATCGTCGGACATCATTGCGACGTTGACTATTCTTTTACCTTTCTTTTGTGCATATTTCAATGTGGTATATGCGCCGCCGAAGTCGGTTTCTACAAACGCTATTAAAAGGTCGGAGTTGTCGATCATCCACTGATTTCTTTTTGTGATAGCTGATTTGAAATGCGTTGCGGAGTCTATCGGATAGTAAATTTCATCGTAATATTTTTCATAATATTCTCCGTCCTTCATTTTGTAGGGAAGAACTAAGATAAGGGAACTGTTTTGATGTCCAAGCGATTTTTGCACTCTTTTGATTTCTGATGCGACTAAAATATCAAAATCACCGTTACGCCCAATATAAAACTCGACAAATTCCTTTGTTTGAATTAAATTTTTCAATATTTCTTGTAATCGCTTTTCGATATGGCGTGTGTTATTTATCTTACTGTGACCGATAAACGAGACCCGATACAATTCCATAAGCATTACCTTTAACAAAAAAGTGCGCAACCGAAGCTGCGCACGAAAAACGCAAACTCCGATTTGTCGCCAAACAAATTTCAGGTAATGATACGGATATTGCATCACATATACTCCAACCGGAATGGAATTTGCATTTTTACCAAATTCATTCGGTTGGAGTATATACCACGAAAAAGGGCATAATTCACCCTTTGAAAAAAGGAAGAATATCCCTATCATTACATATGAAATTTGTTTGGCGTTTATATTATAGCACAATATTTATATTTTGTAAACCCAAAAATGAGGATTGGTGAAATTCTATGTATTTATCAAAACATAATATGTTTCATAATCCGCAGTTATATCTTTATTGACTTCTTCGCATTTTAGTGGTAAAATATTATCAACAAAACCCACCAAGGAGACACACAATGTTACTTTTCTACATCCGTCACGGCGACCCGATATACAAGCCCGATCAGCTGACGCCGCTGGGACACAGACAGGCAGAATCGGTGGCAAAGCGGCTGGCTATGTACGGCATCGATGAGATATATTCTTCCACCTCCACCCGCGCCATGCAGACGGCACAGCCCACCTGTGAATACATGAAATTGGAGCTGAAAACGCTGGATTGGATGCACGAATCGCTTGCGAATAAAGAAATGAGTCTTCCTATCGACGAAAAATCCAGAACCTGGTGCTGGGCCCACCCAAAATACTCAAAAATACTGGCGAGCCGCGCGGTTCGCGACATGGGCGACCGCTGGCATGAGCACCCCGAGCTGGCGCAGTTCAAACTGGGCGATTCCTGCCGCCGCGTGGGCGGCGAGCTTGACCGCTGGCTTGCGGGATTCGGTCTTGAGCATGACCGCGAGAGGGGGCTATACAAGGTCAACGCCGACGTAAAGGACAAGCGCATCGCGCTTTTTGCCCATGAGGGAGTTGGGAAAATATTCATGAGCGAGCTGCTTGATATTCCGTTTCCTTATTACGCGGCGCATTTTGACATGAAGCATTCGGGAATGACTGTCATCTCCTTCGATGAGGGCAGAGACGGAGATCTTGGCGGCTATGCCCGTGCGCGTGTGCTGACGCTGTCCAACGACTCGCATCTTTACCGCGACGGTCTGCCTACCAATCATACCAGCACTCGGTTAAGAGCAAAATATTAGAGAAATAGGACTATGCCTCGGCATAGTCCTATGTGTTTTTTATATTTCACCCGCGGGAGGTGCTATAGGCGTTTCGTAGCCTACGGGCTTACCCATAACAGGGTATCCCGTTTCGTCAAACTCAACTCTTTGGATGTTGAAATAACGCGGCGCCCATGTGACGGAGGGGTTTGTTTGCTTCATGCCGTGATATGCGCACCATACCTCGCTTTCATCGGGAGAGCGGAAGAATGAAGCGTGTCCCGGTCCGTATACTCCGTTTCCGTATACAAGCAACGGCTCGGGATGCTTTTTCCAGCTTTCGGCGTCTGTTATATCACCGCCCATGTATTCAAGAACGCCCAGCGCGTAATGGTCGGACCAGCATCCGTTGGCTGAATATATAATAAACAGTCTGCCGTGGCTTTCCAGGAAAAACGCGCCCTCAAGTATAGCGCGGTGACCGACGTAAGGCTCAACAAGCTCCCATTCAAGCTCGGCGCGAGCTATGGTTTTGGCACTGCGGCAGGTGTACGGATCAACCATTTGTGCTATGTCCAGCACTTGACCGTATTCGCGGTGCACTTTGGAGTAGCATATGTACTGTGTGCCGTCGTGCGCGGTGTATACAGTGGGGTCGATACTGAAAACGTCTTTTGCAGGCATATTTTTGTATTCCCACTCTCCGAATGGATCAAAGGTGCGCGAGCCTACAATAAATACGCGCTTTTCGCCCGGCTCTTTTGTAATACGTCCGCTGGTGTATATGTACCAGAGACCGTCGGGTCCGCGATGCATTTCGGGTGCCCAGATGTCGCCCCAGATGCCGTTTGTGCCGTCGGCGCGGTATAATATCTTGGATTCTCCGCTTTTCAGCACCTCGGAGGCGTGCTTGTGTCTGAACAGCTCGAGGCGGTTGCCCTGAGTGTAGATGGCATAATAATACTTGGTTTCGGGGTCGTAGGTCATAAACGGATCGGGTGCATCTCCCGGGGAGATGGGGTTATAAAACAGTTGCATAGCGTCCTCCTTTTATTATGATCAACACTATTTTACCATATTAAAACCGCAACCGCAAGCAAATGCATAAAAATGTCAAAAAAGTTTAAATATATTTAAAATAACTATTGTTATTTGTAAAAAAATAGTGTATTATATTATACATAATTTTAAACATATCGGAGGTTTTGCAATGGGCAAGAGTGTAAAAGATATTTTGGATATGATACGCGAGAACGGTATCAAGATGGTTGATTTTAAGATGGTTGATATTAACGGTCAGTACCGCCACGTTACCATTCCCGCACAGAATTTTTCTGAGGATACCATGAAGAGCGGTATCGGCTTTGACGCGTCCAACTATGGCTATGCTGTGGTTGAAAAGAGTGACATGGTATTCATCCCCGATCCTGACACGGCGACAATTGACCCATTTTGTTCCATCCCCACATTGTCCATGACGGGCAACGCTATGATAATCGACAGCCCCGAAAACAGACCTCTTCCTCAATATCCCCGCAACATTATCAAGGCTGCCGTCAAGTCCATGCGGGACAGCGGCATTGCCGACGCCATGTTCATTTTGCCCGAGTTTGAGTTTTATCTGTTCGACCGTGCCACCTGGCAGGTCAGCGGACGCGAGATAAGCGCCAACGTTGACGCAAAGCAGTCGTATTGGAACAGTGATACCGAGGGGCTCGGCGTGGTCGTTCCCAAACAGAAAAACTACCATATCGCAAAGCCCTTTGACATTTCCTACGAGTGCCGCAGTGAAATGTGTATGCATATGCAGGACGCAGGCATTGAGATAAACTATCATCATCCCGAGGTTGCCGCGTCGGGTCAGTTTGAGATCGAACCCCAGCTGGGCGAAGTCGTTCACATGGCTGACGCCACCATGATGATAAAATACATTATTCACAACACCGCGCTGAAGTACGGCAAGACTGCCACATTTATGCCCAAGCCTATTTACGGCGAGGCAGGCAGCGGTATGCACGTTCATATGTTGCTGATGAAGGACGGTAAGCCCGTGTTCTCGGACGATAACGGTTATGCTCACCTGTCCGAGACGGCTCACTATTTTATGGGCGGTCTGCTCAAGCATATCGCGTCGCTGTGCGCGCTGACAAACCCCAGCACCAATTCCTTCAAGCGTCTGGTTCCCGGTTTTGAGGCACCCGTAACCGTTGGCTACGCAACCTCCAACAGAAGCGCGGTCATTCGTATTCCCGCATACGCAAAATCGCCCGAAAAGCGCCGCTTCGAGCTTCGCAACCCCGACGCTACCTGCAATCCTTACTTCTGCTACGCCGCAATTCTCATGGCAGGTCTTGACGGCGTCAAGAACAAGATCGATCCTCACGCAAACGGTTGGGGGCCTTACGACGTGAACCTTTACCATCTGCCGGAGGAGGAAAAGGCAAAGCTGCAGGGCCTGCCCACATCGCTTGACGCTGCCCTTGACGCGCTGGAGGCAGATCATGATTACCTCACCGCCGACGGTGTATTCCCCGAGGAGCTTATAAAGAATTTTGTTAAGACCAAGAGAGCAGAGTGTGCGGAAATGGCAAAGATCCCGCACCCCGCAGAGTACGATAAGTATTTCAATTTATAAAATAAAAACTCAATCGGCAGGGATATCTCTGCCGATTTTGCAACGTAAAATATATTTGTTAGGAGGCAAAAATGGAATTCAGAAGGGTATTTGATACCATACCCGAGCAATTTGACAAGTACAGGCCGCGTTATTCGGCAGAACTGTTTGCTGATCTGATCAAATATGCAGAGATAGACTCCGAAAAAACCGTATTGGAGCTGGGGCCCGGCACAGGGCAGGCGACCGATCCCATACTTAATACAGGGTGTGATTATCACGCCATTGAGCTTGGCGAAAACTTGTATGAAATGATGAAGCGAAAGTACGGCAGATATCCAAATTTCAGCATCGAAAACGATGACTTCATAACACATGATTTTGGAGATCAGAAATTCGATATGATATACTCGGCGGCGAGCATACAATGGATTCCGGAGGATATCGCCTTTTCTAAGACATTTGACCTGCTCAAACCGGGTGGAACGCTGGCAATGATGCTCACCAAAGGCGACTACAAGACGCCAAATGAGCAGTTGTTCAATAAGATACAGCAGGTGTATTCCCAATATTTCAAGCCGGATACCGCGTATATTCACGGTTCGTTCAAATACACAAACGCGCCGAATTACGGATATGTAGGTTTTGAAAAAAGGGAATTCTACGGAACGCGAGAATTCACAGCAGATGAATATGTTGCGTTTTGCGGTACACATTGCGATCATATAGTTATCCCCGAGCCTTATAGGAGTAAATTTTTCAACGGACTCAGAGAGACGGTGCTTGCGGCAGGAAACAAGATAGTGTTCAATGACACATTTGTTTTGTACTTGGTCAAAAAACCGTTATAAATAATAATGCCCCTGACAGATTTGAGATCTGTCGGGGGCATATTTAGTTTAATTATTAATTCCATTCAAACTGCGTTGTCACCATGACGGCGCGGTTTTGCTTGACGGTCAGAATTCCGTCCGTGCAGTGCGCGCGGCGTTGCTCATGCTCGGTGACTATGCGCACGTTGCCCGAGCATCGCGCGCAATAATCGATGTGCCCTGCCATAATACAGACAGGACCGTTTGGCGTATCCGTCACAAGGCGTACAATATCGCTGTCAAACTCCGCGCCCCGCGGCGATACTATCTTAAAATGAAACTGCTTCATATCACGCCTCAGCTCCGCGCTTGGCTTTTTGCACAGCCTCGTCTATACTGCCGACAAACAAAAATGCGGACTCGGGCAGGTCGTCGTGCTTGCCGTCAAGTATCTCACGAAAACCGCGTATTGTCTCCTTTATCGGCACGTATTTGCCGCGCATACCCGTGAATTGCTCTGCCACCGTAAAGGGCTGTGACAAAAATCTCTGCACCTTGCGGGCACGGCTGACTGTCAGCTTGTCCTCGTCAGATAGCTCATCCATACCCATAATGGCGATAATATCCTGCAGCTCACGGTATCTTTGAAGCACCTGTTGTACACGGCGCGCTACGCTGTAGTGCTCGTCGCCTACTATATCGGGCGAGAGCATACGCGAGGTGGATTCAAGGGGATCCACCGCAGGGTAAATGCCCAGCGCAGCGATACTACGGGACAGCACCGTTGTGGCGTCAAGGTGGGCAAATGTGGTGGCAGGGGCGGGGTCGGTCAGATCGTCGGCAGGCACGTAGACCGCCTGAACCGAGGTTATTGAGCCTTTTTTGGTTGAGGTTATGCGCTCCTGCAGAGTACCCATTTCGTTTGCCAGCGTGGGCTGATAGCCAACCGCCGAGGGCATACGCCCAAGCAGCGCTGACACCTCGGCACCTGCCTGGGTGAAACGGTAGATGTTGTCAATAAAAAGCAGAACGTCCTGACCTTCCTTGTCGCGGAAATATTCCGCCATGGTAAGTCCCGAAAGGGCAACGCGCATACGCGCCCCGGGGGGCTCGTTCATTTGTCCGTAGACGAGCGCCGTCTTGGCGATAACGCCCGACTGCTTCATTTCGTTATACAGATCGTTGCCCTCGCGTGTGCGCTCGCCAACACCCGTGAACACCGAAATGCCGCCGTGCTGTGTGGCGATATTGTTGATAAGCTCCATAATAAGCACAGTCTTGCCAACGCCCGCGCCGCCGAAAAGTCCTATCTTTCCGCCCTTGGCGTAGGGCGCGATAAGGTCAACGACTTTTATGCCTGTTTCCAGAATTTCGGAGGTGCTCATTTGCTCCGAATAGGGCGGGGGAGCGCGGTGTATGCTGTGTCGGTCACAGTCTGTTGGTGTTTCTCCGTCGTCGATGGCATCACCCAGCAGATTGAATATGCGCCCCAGCGTTTTTTTGCCGACGGGCACCTTGATGGGTGCGCCTGTGTCCACAGCCTCTATGCCGCGGGGCAAGCCGTCGGTGGAGGACATAGCAATGCAACGCACCGTGTCATCGCCCACCTGCGCCTCTACCTCGCAAACCAGCTTCTGACCGTTATAAAAAATTTCAACGGCGTTGAGCAGCTGAGGCAGATAGCCTTTTTCGAATTTTATATCAAGAACAGGTCCGATTATCTGCACGACCTTGCCTGTGTTTCTATCCATTGAATTAAACCCTTTCTTAAAGCTCGCCCGCACCCGCGACGATCTCGGTTATTTCCCGGGTGATAACTGCCTGTCGGGCGCGATTGTAATTGAGTCTGAGCTCGTCGATCATGTGCTCTGCATTTTTGTTTGCGGAGTTCATTGCCATGCGTCGGGAAGCTGACTCTGCCGCCGCCGATTGACTGACAGCGCGGTATATCAAGCTGCCTGTGTATTGAGCGATAAGCGCGTCAAGCAGCTGTGACGGAGGTTCGTCGGTTACAATGCCGTATTTTTCGTCCTCATCCTTGATAGATGACAGCGGCAAAAGCGTCTGCCGTGTGGGTATCTGTGACAGAATTGACACAAAGCGTGTGTATATAAGCTCCACTCGGCTGAATTTTTGCGCCACGAAGCTGTCGCAGACGTATTTTGCCATATCAATGCAATCCGCCATAGTTGTGTCAGATACATTTTTGCCGATGACAGATATTGTTTGTTTGCTGAAAAACTCAATAGCTTTTTTGCCAAACGGTATAAATTCGGCGTCATTTTGCGTCGATACAATTCGAAGTACATTCGAATTAAAGCCCCCCGCAAGTCCGCGGTCACCCGCTATGACGATATATAGCACCTTGCCGCCGACCTGAGTGTTAAACCAAACGCTGCCGTCTGCGCTGACCGACCGCATAAGCGGTCTGATGGCGGCATCAAAAGCATCCGCAAGCACGTCCGCGCCTTCGGCAGACTCGCGTGCGCGGCGCAGCTTTGATGTGGCGACCAGCTCCATAGCGCGGGTTATCTGCATAGTGCTTCCGACGCTTTTTATGCGGGATCTTATTTGATTCATTGAAACACCCGACATAATAACGCTCCTTTACACCGTGGGAATGAATTTTGCTTTACAGCTGTTTATAGCCTCGCGCAGCTCTGCCTCCGATGCGCCCGACAGCTCGCCTGTGCGGCGTATGGTAGCCAACAGCTCTTGCTTTGTAGCAACAAGATGCACAAAAAGCTGTTTTTCAAAGGCAGAAATGTCTGCGACGGCAATATCCGACAGCATATTGTTGACGACCGCGTAAATTATAGCCACCTGAAGCTCTACGTCCACAGGCTGACCGCGTCCTTGCTTGAGCACCTCAACTATGCGCTCACCCTGCGCGAGCCGCGCACGTGTGTCGGCGTCAAGATCCGAGCCGAACTGCGCAAAGCTCTGCAGCTCACGGTACTGGGAATATAACAGCTTTAGCTGCCCCGACACCTTTTTCATAGCCTTTATCTGGGCGTTGCCGCCGACACGTGAGACCGATATACCGGGGTTGACCGCAGGGCGCACGCCCGAGTGAAACAACTGGCTTTCAAGGAATATCTGACCGTCTGTGATAGAGATGACATTGGTGGGGATATAGGCGGATATGTCGCCTGCCTGGGTTTCGATAATGGGCAGGGCGGTGAGTGAACCGCCGCCGCATTCGTGTGACAGCCGCGCCGCCCGTTCAAGTAGTCTTGAGTGAAGATAAAAGACGTCGCCGGGGTACGCTTCGCGTCCGGGCGGTCTTCTTATGAGTAGGGATAGTGCTCTGTATGCTACGGCGTGCTTGGAAAGATCGTCGTAAATAATGAGGACGTCCTGTCCGCGCTCCATAAAATACTCGCCCATCGAGCAGCCTGAGTAAGGCGCGATGTACTGAAGCGGCGCGGGGTCGGATGCGTTGGCGCAGACTACAATAGTGTAGTCCATAGCGCCTTCGCGCCGCAAGGACTCAACAACACCCGTTACGGTGGATTGCTTTTGTCCGATAGCGACATAGATACATATAATATTTTTGCCTTTTTGGTTTATGATGGTGTCCGTGGCGATGACGGTCTTGCCCGTCTGGCGGTCACCGATGATAAGCTCGCGCTGGCCTCTGCCGATGGGAACCATTGAGTCAATAGCTTTTATGCCCGTCTGCAGCGGCACCGAAACGGACTTGCGCTTGATTATTCCGTAAGCGGGACGCTCTATGGGAAGGTACTTTTCCGCCTCTATCGGACCTT
This sequence comes from Eubacteriales bacterium, assembly GCA_045586785.1. Lineage (GTDB taxonomy): Bacteria > Bacillota > Clostridia > Oscillospirales > CAG-272 > UMGS1002. Next base: position 14,201 of record JAZNBA010000041.1, read on the forward strand.
TTGCATCAATAGGCTGTCCCAGCGCGTCCACAACACGACCGAGCAAAGCTTCACCTACCGGAACAGATACCACCTTTCCCGTGCGCTTGACCGTACTGCCCTCGGATATACCTACGTCAGTACCCATAAGTGCCGCACTGATACAGCTTTCCTCAAGACTCAACGCCATGCCCGCGGTACCGTTGCAGAATTCAAGCAGTTCACCCATACAGCACTTGTCAAGTCCATAGACCTGTGCGATGCCGTCACCAACGGTAATCACGTGACCTATATCGTCTTGTTTCAGTATGCTTGAATAATTTTTTATTTGCTCTTTTAAAATTTTGCTGATCGTATCTGCTGTATCTCGCATTTTATCACCTGTGTAATGTTAAATAACAGTATTTTTCAGTATTTTTTCAATATCGCAAAGCCGTCTGCGCAAAGAGCCGTCCAGCTGTATGCCCGCAATGTCAAGACGTATGCCGCCAAGTATATCGGGTTCGACGGTGTTGGTCAGAATAACGCGCTTGCCGTATTTATCACACAGCGTTTGAGTCAGCGCCGACATCTGCTCGGATGTGAGCGCGTGTGCACTTATTGCCACACCGCGTAAGATATTGCTGTGTTCGTCATATAGCTTGTTGTAGGCGCGCGCTATTTTCTCAAAGCAGTAAAACATACTTTTGTCACCCAAAAGCTTTATAAGATTTAAAAGCAAGGGGTGGACACTCGAAAAAGCGCACTGCTCAAGCCCGTACTTTTCTTTTCTGTCAAGTGCGGGCGTGTCTATAAGACTTATATATTCGGGATTCCTTCGTATAGCCTCGGCTACAGTGTTTATATCTTCATATATAGCTTCTGCCGCGTCTGCCTCAAGCGCCGCCATAAACAGCGCGTCGGCGTAGGCGGTCATGTCATTTACAACCATGCGCTCACGCTTTCTTGCCGAGCTCGGATATGAAATCGTCGATAAGTGCCGCGTGCTCATCGCCGTCGATATCTCTTTCAATGACTGCCTCGGCTATTTCAAGTGCCATATCCGATACCTTGTCCTTGAGCTCGTTTTCGGCTTGCTTTTTTTCCAGCATTATTTGTTGTTCGGCACGCTCAAGTGTGCGGCGGGCGTTGTCGTTTGCCTCGCGAATTATTTCATCTTCGCGTTCCTGCGCCTTTTTGACAACATCCTTCATATACTGCTCGCCCTCCTCCCGGACCTGTAGGAGCTGCTGCTCATATTTTTGCTTGTCGGACTGTGCCTCGGCAATATACTCGTCGGCTTGCTTGTACATGGTATCAATTTCGTTTTGCCTTGATTCTATCATATTCATTATTGGCTTGAACAGCAGCTTGCGAAGAATAAAGTACAGTATCACAAGGTTTATCCATGCAAATAACATGGTCCAGAAATTGACGCCGACAAATTGTTCGAATTGTTGCATATAAATTTGTTTTTTATCAGCTCATCTTGAAGAATATGAGCAGAAGCGCTATGACAAAGGAATAAATACCGGTCGTCTCGGTAACGGCACAACCCAGTATCATATTGGTGCGAAGCGTGCTTGCCGCCTCAGGCTGGCGTGCCATGCCCTCAAGGGCGGTGCTGACAGCGCGTGATTCACCAAGTGCGGGCGCGATGGATCCGATAGCCATGCAAAGACCTGCCGCTATTGCTCTTGCGGCTGCAATAATTTCTGTTCCCATAATAATTTACCTCCGAATTGATTTTTTGCGGTTTTATTTTTTGTTTTTTTGGTGTTTTTTCGGTCTCGGGAGGGTTTGCCATGCCGATATAGACCATTGAAAGCAGAGAGAAAACGAATGCTTGAATAAAGCCCGAGAAAAGATCAAAGTATATTGACAGTATTGCGGGAATACCTATCTGGAATATAGGCGGTATGAGCGCCTGTGCTGCCTCGGGCAGCCAAGAGAATACAAGCGTGTTTACGCCGGACAGTGCCGTATACAGTATCGTCATAAGCACGGAGCCGCCGGCTACGTTGCCGAAATGACGGAACGCCATGGCTACGGGTGTGGCGATCTCGCTTATGATGTTCATGGGTGTCATGACGACGATAGGCTCGGTGAAGCTTTTGAGCCAGCCGAAAAAGCCGAGATTTTTAATGTTGCTGTACCAGACTATAAAAATTGTTGCCAGTGCCCAGGCAAGCGTTACCGACAGATCTGCAGTGACGGAACGGAATATTTGCGTCATTCCGATGACCGAGCCTACAAAGGAAGACAGAAACAGCGTGCCGATATAGGGCACGAAGCGCTTGTTGTGCGCACCCATAGTATCGGTGACAATTCCCGTCAGCATTCCCACCAGCTTTTCTGTTATTATCTGCTTGCCGCCGGGTTTCTTTTTTGATAGTCTGCGCGTCATAACCGCGGCAATGATCGTGATTATAATAGTAACGGCAAATATGGATACGGTAGTCTGCGTTATGTTTATGCCGCCAAAAATGGGAATGGTAAAATAAATTTTAGCGCCTGAAATGTTAATATCCATGACTTACCTCTGTTTTTTCGGAATAAGCTCGGTCAGCATAAGTATGGGGCGAAAGGAAATGAGCGGTATGAGTGTTGCGATAACGTCAAAATAGTCTACCAAGGCAAATGCCAATATGAGTACCACTACTATAGAAAGTGTTCTGATAGCACCCGATAGCTGAATAGTGCGCGTGAGCGTGCCCTTGTGCTTTTGGGCAAACTCCGCGGCTTGCGCATCATCCATTTCCGCATTGCCGCGCTCTGCCATAATGTTATCTACCGTGCGGTTGACCGAAATGCACATAAAAATAAAGTTTAAAAGCATGACTATACTGCCAAGTAGCACACCCGTGACTACGCTGTAGTGGAATTTTCCTAACAAAATGTACACAAGCACCGTCAGGACAGACACTATAGCTTCGCCCGCCGCTAACAGCCACAGCTCTGTGACAGGAATTTTTTCATCATTCATTTGTCATTATCCTTTTCTTGGTTTTGCTGCCTTCCGCGCTCTAACTTTTCAAAGACGTCCAGCGCGTAAATCAGAAATTTTATCATTGAAATAAGCCCTATCGCAAGTCCTGCTAACAGCAAAGGAACATATATCCATGAGGGCAGAGCAAGCTTTGCGGTAAGTAACCATCCTACGCCAAATGCCAGCGCGAGAGGGAACAGCAGATTGAAAAATGCTTGAAATAAAGCGTTTATAAGATATGAGGCGTTAAAAATTTTTTTATGCATATAATATTCTCTTGAAAAGTGAATGGATAAATATTCAATAAATATTATATATTTAACAAAATGCTTTGTCAATAGGAAAATTTAAAAAATAATTATGATAATCGACTGTATAATAACGGCTTTACGTATAGGCATGAAAGAGGGTAACATCTATTAGTATTTTTCATTTGGGCGCGAAATATCATGCCTATTTTATCCGTCAAAGACAAAACAAGAGCGTTGCGATTGCGCAACGCTCTTGTACTTTTTTATTAAAATTCCGACATAAATATTTTTTTGAAATTATCGTCACAACCAAGTCCTACGTCGTACATAGCTTCGACCGCTCCGCCGTATATGGGCGGCACGTCCGATTTTATGACGTTTATCTCGTTGGGACACAGTGCCTTGACCGCCTCACCGTATTCGGGGAAGGATGAAAATATTCCGCCGTTTAGTACCAGATCAAAGGGCTTGCCTATGCGGCGGTAGGCGGCAAATGCTATGTTGACAAGGTCGCTGACGCACTCATTGAAAATGCGCGTGGCAACGCGGTCGCCGCGGCGTCGTGCCTCAAATACCGCGCCCGCAAAGGTGGCGATGTAAGGACGCTCCCCCTTATAAAGTGTAATAAAATGCTCCCAAATAGGCTCGCCGCATTGTTCTTCCAGTAACTCGCAAAGCAGCGTAGACTCGCCGATACCGTCGTGCGCACGGCAAGCCGCCTGAATTGCAAGACGTCCCAGCATAAATCCGCTGCCGCAGGTGTCGATAAGGTGTCCCCAGCCGCCCAGATGGTAGTAACCATCGCCCTGACGGACGTATACGGAGGAACCCGTTCCGCTTATCATGCAGGCTCCGTCCCGGTGACCGAGCATTCCCGAGATCAGCGCGCATCCGTCGCCTTCAATGCGTATCTTTTTTGCACACGGGATGTGCTTTGTCATTGCATCGCGTAATCCGTCGCCGAAATATTCGCAAGCGGCAACGGCACCGTAAAGAGCGTCTATGCAAGGGACGGCTGCCGTGTTTATCATTCGTTTTATGACAGCGGAATAATGATCGGCGGCATTTTCCAGTCCGCGCTCCAGCGGATTGCCGCCCACATCGTGTTCGTGCGCCAATATATGACCTTGTTCAGTAAAAATTACTGCCTGTATCTTACTGCCGCCCACGTCAAAGGCGGCGAGAATGTAGCGATGCTGCATAACTGCCTCCTATAAAAACTTGTGATTTTATTATACTTTATTATATCAAGGTTGTCAAGCGCATTTGGCCGGGATGTATTTTGTCGGAATATGCACTTTTTTGTCGAGTGACGAATATAATTTTATTGAGCCTATGCTCAATCTATGATAAGGAGAAAATTAATGGCACAGATAATAACCAATCAGGCAAGTATTGCTTACCGATATAACAACCAATCGGCGTCTGCTGTTTCCAATATTGCGTCTGCGGTTCTTAACGATACATTGAGCGTTGAAAAGGTGTCGCTTGAGAGCACTTACAGACCGGGTGAGGAGATTACCTATGTTATCACTGTTACAAACGGAGGCAGCTCCGCTCTTGCGGGCGTGTCGGTGACGGACGACCTGGGTGCGTACACAGTCGGTGGCACAACGGTAACGCCGCTGACGTATACAGGCCCTGCAATATTCTTTATTGACGGTGTGTACAACGGCAACGTTACGCCCACCGTGACCGCTGACGGCATCAGTTTTGGTCCCACCACTCTTGGCGCGGGGGCTGTAGCGCAGGTTATATATAAGGCGACAGTGAACAACTTTGCGCCGATCACAGAGGGCGGAGAGATAACAAATACCGTTACAGCAACAGCGGCAGGCAATAATACTCCCATCAGCGACAGCAATACCATAACCGCCGACAGCTTCGCGGATGTCACCATTACCAAGACCATGGCACCGTCCGATGTGTCGGAAGGCGACGCGCTGACCTATACCTTTGTTATCAGCAACTACGGCAATGCCGAGGCTACGGATATAGTATTGACCGATGCGTTTGACCCCGCACCCCAAAATATCACTGTTCAGGTGAATGGCACCGTAGTCCCCGCTACGGATTACGAATACGCAAACGGCGTGCTGACGTTGCCCACAACACCGGGAGCTACTGAGCTCAGCTTGCCTCCCGCCACAATAACACAGGATCCTGCCACAGGTGAGGTCATTGTTACTCCCTCGACGCTGACAGTTACCGTTACAGGCATAATTTAAACGTAAAAAATCCCCAACGGCTATGCGTAGTGTCCTTAAGGACACTACGCAACTAAGTTTGCCCTTGCGGGCAAGTGAAGTTTACTTCGTAAGTGAAGTGATCCTGCGGATCGTGAAGTTTTGCCTTCGGTAAAGTGGGCAAACTTAACTTCACTCGTGCGA
>JAZNBA010000042.1:0-12230 GCA_045586785.1 Eubacteriales bacterium
GGATATCGTCCTCGGATATGTGCGGGCGCGAAATTACCTGTATATACCCGCAGAGGAATGATATCTCTATAGAATTGCGCGTCCGAATAGGACGCGCGGGGTGGAGGAGCAAAAAACTCCCACAAAGGGGAGTTTTTACTCCTTCCAAACAGCCTGCGGGGCGCAGTCTGTTTGAAGCGCCAGGGATATTTCGCCCCCTGCGGAGGGCGACAAGGGCTACGCGCCCTTGACCGCGCCACCTTTTGAAAAAGGTGGACGAAAACTTTTTAACAAAAGGCATATATTAAAAATCAATACCGAAAGGATGTCTATAATGCGTATCAAATCTCTCTCCCTTGCCCCCTCGGGGCGCGACAAGATCAACTGGGTTGCTTCTTACATGCCCGCGCTGTCAGAGATCCGCAAGGATTTTACAGCAAACAAGCCCTTCGCGGGACTTCGCGTCGCTATGTCCATTCACCTTGAAGCCAAGACCGCTTACCTTGCCGAAACGCTGCGCGACGGCGGTGCCGAGGTCTATATCACGGGCTGCAATCCTCTATCCACGCAGGATGACGTTGCCGCCGCTCTTGCCGAGACGGGCATGGAGGTCTTTGCATCCCATGGCGTATCGGACGAGCAGTACACCGCCGATCTGCGCTCGGTGCTTTCCTGCCACCCTCACCTTATAATTGACGACGGCGGCGATCTTATCGCGCTGCTTCACGGCGACTGTCGTGAGTTTGGTGACGCACTCATCGGCGGCTGTGAGGAGACCACCACCGGTGTTCACCGCCTTATTTCCCGGGAAAAGGCAGGTCTGCTTGACTACACCATGATAAACATCAACGATGCCGACTGCAAGCATCTGTTCGACAACCGTTACGGCACAGGTCAGTCAACTCTTGACGGCATTATGAACACCACCAACCTGATCATTGCGGGCAAGACCGTGGTTGTAGGCGGCTACGGCTGGTGTGGCAAGGGCTTTGCCATGCGCGCACGCGGCATGGGTGCGGTCGTTATTGTTACCGAGATCGATCCTGTCAAGGCTATTGAGGCAGTCATGGACGGCTTTATGGTCATGACCATGGACGAGGCGGCTTCCAAGGGTGATATTTTCGTCACGCTGACAGGTTGCAAGGACGTTATCCGCCGCGAGCATTTTGAGGTCATGAAGGACGGCGTTCTGCTTGCCAACAGCGGTCACTTTGACGTTGAGATTGACAAGTGCGCGCTTGCCGATATGTCGGTTGAGATTCGTGAGCGCAAGCCCAACATAACCGGTTACTACCTTGCCGACGGCAGAATTCTCAATCTGCTTGCGGAAGGCAGACTGGTCAACCTGGCGGCAGGCAATGGACACCCTGCTGAAATTATGGATATGTCCTTCTCGCTTCAGGCAAAGTGTCTTGAATATCTTGCGAAGTGCGGCAAGGGCCTTGAGCACCGCGTTTACTCCGTTCCTGCCGAGATCGACGCCGAGGTTGCAAGCCTCAAGCTCAAGTCTTTGGGTATCACCATTGACGTTTTGTCCGAGGAACAGAGAAAATATCTCGAAAAGGTCGATTAAATTCGACTCTACTGTGAGTAGAATTGTGAAAGACTTGCTTTTTTAAGATCATTTCTTATATTTTTCTACGCAAAATCCCTCCCACGCGCTTTCCGCTTTTTCTTTGGCGGCAAGCGGCGCAAAGAAAAAGCTAACAAAAAGAAACGCCATGGGAATTTCGCCCGTTGCAACGGGTGACAAGGGCTACGCGCCCTTGACCGCGCCACCTTTTAAAGAAAGGAAGCAAACGCGCAAGCGCGATTTGCGCGAGTTTGCTTCGCAAACAGTCGCGGACGAAAACTTTTTAACTAAATCAAAAATACAAAATTGTTTTCTACGCCAAATTAACCCCACGCGCTTTTCGCTTTTTCTTTGGCAGCAAGCGGCGCAAAGAAAAAGCTAACAAAAAGAAACGCCATGGGAATTTCGCCCGTTGCAACGGACGACAAGGGCTACGCGCCCTTGACCGCGCCACCTTTTAGAAAAGGTGGACGAAAACTTTTTTCAAAAGTTTGACCAAAACTTTTTTAAAAATAGCCATTTCAATACAAAAAAGGACTTTTCCTTATGCAACATAAAACACAGGTTGCCGTTATCGGTGCCGGGCATGCGGGTGTTGAAGCCGCCCTTGCCTGTGCACGGCTCGGCATTGACACCGTACTTTTTACGCTCTCTCTTGACTCAATTGCAAACATGCCCTGCAATCCCTCCATTGGCGGAACGGGCAAGGGGCACTTGGTCTATGAGATCGACGCCCTTGGCGGCGAGATGGGACGCGCCGCCGACGCGGTAACACTGCAGTCCCGCACGTTGAATCTTGGCAAGGGCGCGGCTGTTCATTCCAAGCGAATTCAAGCCGACCGCCGACGCTATCAGCACATTATGAAGCACACTCTGGAGTTGACGAAAAATCTTCGTCTTATTCAGGCAGAAATTGTTGATCTGTCCGTCAATGAGATTGACGGTGTGCGCCGCGTTACATCTGTTACCACAAGACTGGGCGAGATCTGGGAATGTGACTGCGCAATTCTCTGCACCGGCACGTATCTTGAGAGCAAAATTTTTATTGGTCACACCAATTACGAGTCGGGACCCGACAGCATTTGCTCGGCACGCGGTCTTACCGCGGCGCTTTTACGCGAAAATATTGCCATAATGCGCTTCAAGACGGGTACACCTGCCCGTGTCAAGCGCGCAACCATTGACTTTTCAGTGCTGGAGGAACAGCCGGGCGAGTCGTACCCTATTCCCTACTGCGCCGACACTCCCGAGGACGCTTTTGACAACACGCCCCAGGAAAGCTGTCATATCGTCTACACAAACGCCCAAACTCACCGCATAATCCGCGACAACATACACCGCTCCGCCATGTATTCGGGTCAGATACACGGCACGGGCCCCCGCTACTGCCCATCAATTGAAGACAAGGTGGTACGTTTTGCCGACAAGGAGCGTCACCAGCTTTTTGTTGAGCCTATGGGCGAAAACAACGAAGAAATGTACATTCAAGGCTTTTCCACCTCGCTTCCTACTGACGTTCAGTACGATATGCTGCACTCGCTTGACGGATTTGCCAACGCCGAGATCATGCGTTACGCCTACGCCATCGAGTATGATTGCTGTGATCCGACACAGCTTTGCGCAACCCTTGAATTCAAGTCCATCAAGGGACTTTACGGCGCGGGGCAGTTCAACGGTACGTCAGGATATGAGGAGGCTGCGGCGCAGGGACTCATTGCGGGCATTAACGCCGCGCTGTCGTTACTGGGCAAAGAGCCATTCACACTGTCGCGCTCCGACGCTTATATCGGAACGCATATTGATGACCTGATTACAAAGGGAACCAACGAGCCGTATCGAATGATGACGTCGCGTTCGGAATACCGACTTCTGCTGCGTCAGGACAATGCAGATCGCCGTCTGACACCATTCGGCAAGAGAGTTGGGCTTATAAACGACCAAAGGTACAGCGCTTTTACCAATAAATGTCAGCTTATTGAACAAGAAACCTATCGTCTGGAGCACACGCACCTATCCCCCGAGGCTGTCAACGGATTCCTGGTCGAGCACGGTGAAACTCCGGTTAATTCCGGTGTGTCGCTGGCAGATCTTATTCGTCGTCCCAAGCTGTCGTACGACGACATTGCGCCCCTTGATGTGTCTCGTCCCAATCTGCCGCGCAGTGTCAAGCTGACGGTTGGAATCGACATAAAATACGAGGGTTACATCAAGCGCGAGAAGGCAGAGGTGGCTCGTCACGCCAAGCTTGAGTCGTTCCGTCTGCCCGAGGACATTGATTACACAGCAATTCGCGGTCTTCGAATAGAGGCTGCTCAAAAATTAGCCAAATTCCGTCCCGAGACCATCGGTCAGGCATCCCGTATCAGCGGCGTGAACCCTGCGGACATTTCAGTTCTGCTGATTTATTTCGGGAAGAAATGATTAGTGGGGCGCTGCCCCAAACCCCGCTGAGGGGACTTTTGAAAAAGTCCCCTCAGACTCCCTCAAAACTTTTCAACAAAATTATTAATTTTGAAATTTTGATTACATGAACATTCTCTTAAATCCATTCTTATAACATCGTCCACAAGCTACAATACAACATTTTGTATAATTATCATAACATTTTGTATAATACGAGGTTACTATGGATATAACAACCTTTTCCGATATATTAAATCACGCCTGCGAGCAAAACTCAATCTCCGAGTTGATTACACCTCAGGTATGCGAACATCTGTTCTGCTTGTATGAATTACTCGTAAACGAAAACAAAAAGTATAATCTAACCGCTATAACCGAGCCAGAAGACGTAATTTATAAGCATTTTGTTGATTCTCTGCTTATTTCACCGCACATTCCTGAAAATAGTAGTGTCATTGACGTAGGATGCGGCGCAGGATTCCCTTCCCTGCCGCTTGCAATTGCTCGACCGGATTTAAAAATAACCTCTCTTGACAGTACGAACAAGAAAATCACTTATATTCAGCTTGCAGCACAGCGTTTGGGACTTGAAAATATAACAGCAATATGTGGTCGAGCCGAAGATTTTGCTCGAAAACCCGAATATCGTGACAGCTTTGATATTTCCACAGCTCGTGCCGTAGCTAATTTCCCGATATTATGCGAGCTTTGCTTACCATTTGTACGCCGAGGCGGTATGTTTTTGTCTATGAAAGGCAAATATTCCGAAGATGAATTCAGTATTTCCCCGTCATCGATCGGTCAGTTATCGGCATCTGTGCCTGTTGTTTCGACCTATTCACTTAATATGCCCTGTTCTTTCGAGCAAAGAACTCTGATAAAAGTAAATAAAATCGGAAAAACAATTGATAATTTTCCGAGAAAATACGCCCAAATAACCAAGAAGCCGCTTAAATAAGCGGCTTCTTTTTTTCTATCCTGTCATATTACTTTTTTATGCGCAATATAATGTCATTATCCGTCCTTATACTTTATTTTTCATGCTGTCATGAACTGACAGCATTTTTAAGCAGAATATGATACTATTTGTCTGCAGAAAATGAAAGAAAGGATCAAAAATAATGAATTCAGAAAAAAAGCATTCCTCAAATCTCATTCCCGTTGTATTACCGCCATCTAAAACACCAACCATGCAGAAATCTGTCAACTCAAACAATTATAACCTTAATCCACGCATTGAAAGTTATTCAGTCTCGCCTCAATTTCATTCAAAAAACACTAATTCATGTCAAACCGTCTGTATATCCGCGGATGATATAGTTCCGAATCGTTATCAACCGCGCACAAGCTTTAGTACTGCCTCACTTACGCGTTTATCTGAATCTATAAAGCGACACGGAATACTTCAGCCAATTACAGTCAGACTTATTCCAAATTCTGCACACAAAAAATATGAAATAATATGCGGCGAACGCCGTTTCAGGGCCGGAATGATGGCAGGACTGACAGAGTTTCAATGTATACTTACTACCCACGATGATTTAGCCGCCGCTGAGCTGTCAATAATTGAAAATCTTTTACGCGATGATCTTAATATATTTGAGCAAGCAGAAGCGTTTAGTTTGCTTGCAAATACATTTAATATGACTCAACAGCAGATTGCAGACCGAGTTTCACTAAGTCAATCGGCTGTGGCAAATAAAATACGTCTTTTAAGCTTCACAGATGCCGAAAGATCATTGATACTTAAATATTCATTGACCGAACGCCATGCGCGCGCACTTTTAAAGCTTAACGACAGCAATATCAGGCAAAAATTCATCAATCTAATTGACAAAGACAAATTAAACGTAGCATCTACAGAACAGTTAATCGACAATTATATCAAATATACATCATCTGCAGATGCCGACAGCGTTAAGGACTCCAAAAAAGCGCGAAAACCCAAAAATTTTCTCGGTATTTTCAAAGATGTGAGAGTTTTTTCGAATTCTATAGAGAAAGCCGCCGATGTATTGCGAAAATCCGGAGTTTTTGTCGAAACGACATGTGCTGATAGCAATGATTCATACATTTACACTATAAAAATATCAAAAGCCCCTTTGGTTTCACGCGAAACACCTTCATAATGCGCAACTTTACCTCTACAACGCAACCATTGCATTGCGTTTAACACAATTACCTTCGCTTCATTCGCAAAAGCAATGAAACACCCAACGTTTATCAAAAAACGGCAGTATTATGTGACCATCATGCTACGCAAGCTCACCACGGCAGCGTGTGACAAAAAATATATCCCGTTCGTGTTTCACGTGAAACGTTTTTAATAAAGCACCTCAGTTTCACGTAAAAATGCCTAATGCAACAAGCCGTTTCACGTGAAACATGTAGCGGGGATAATAAATGACGTTTCACGTGAAACGGCGCAAAAAGCCATCATAAACACTTCGCATAAAACATACCGTGGGGGTTGTAGTTATAGTTTAACGCGAAACAATGCCAACAATCATTATAAAAGTTTCACGTGAAACAAAAGATCTGAATGAGTCAAATACAATTTTAGCAGTAATACATCCTTATATTTCCGCAAAAATAACACGTGAAACATAAATAATTAATATATTTTTCAAATATTTATCCCAAACGTATTGCTCTTTTCCACAATATGTGGTATAATATTAATATATACAATTCAAACTCCGAAGTTGCAAAAAAGCAACACAGTCGGGGCATAAAACGCACACAACACATTACAAGGAGGGAATTATGGGCAAAGTTATATCATTTGCAAACCAAAAAGGCGGAGTCGGAAAGACTACATCCGCAGTAAATGTAGCCGCATCTCTTGGTGTAATCGGTTACAAGGTTTTGCTTATAGATCTTGACCCCCAGGGCAACGCCACCAGTGGCGTCGGCGTATCAAAAAAGAGCCTCAAAGCTTCAATTCAGAACATCCTGGTAGACGGAACACCTATAAAGGATGTAGTCATACAGACTAAATTCGACAATTTATGGCTTGTTCCTGCCAATATCACGCTTGCAAACGCAGAATTTCAATTATTCGACGAAGAAAATAGTCAATTAGAGCTAAAAAAAGCGCTTTTAGAAGCAAAAGACAACTATGATTACATAATAATCGACTGTCCGCCTTCGCTCGGCATGCTTACTGTCAACGCATTATCAGCAAGTGACGGTGTAATCATTCCCATGCAGTGCGAATTTTACGCACTTGAAGGCTTGTCGCAGCTCATGATAACAGTAGGACGCATAAAGCAACATTACAATCCCAAGCTCACTGTAACCGGAATACTTGTAACCATGCATAATAAACGCCTGCTTCTATCCATGCAAGTAATGGCAGAACTCAAAAAGCACTATGCAGACAAGCTGTTCTCAACCTGCATTTCAAGAAACGTAAAACTTTCCGAGGCGCCCGGCTTTGGAACACCCGTATATTACCACGATAAGACATCCAAAGGCTCCGTGGAGTATCTTGACGTAGCAAAAGAGCTTTCTACAAGAATCTAACACAAATACAATCCGAAAGGACAAAGAATAATGGTTAAAAAGCAATCAGGCCTGGGACGAGGTCTCTATGATTTGTTTGATGATAATCTTATTGAAGAAAAAAAGGAATCAGGTACAACATTAAAAATATCCAGCATCGAGCCTCGAAAAGATCAGCCCAGAAAGATATTTGACCGCAGTGCTCTTGAGGCATTAGCCGATTCCATATCTACACATGGCGTACTTCAGCCCATAATTGTGCGTGAAAACACCTCTTTTCCGGGGTCATATGAAATAATTGCCGGCGAGAGACGTTGGAGAGCTGCAAAAATGGCAGGTCTTTCAGAGATTCCCGTAGTTATTCTGACCGGTGACGAGCTCAAAATGGCGCAAGTCTCTCTTATAGAGAATATCCAAAGAGAAAACCTCAACCCCGCAGAAGAAGCAGCTGCATATCTTGAGCTTATCGAAAAATTCGATTTAACCCAAGAACAAGTTGCAAAACAGGTCGGTAAGTCCCGATCAGCTGTAACAAACACCTTACGTCTTCTTGATCTGCCGGATGACGTACTGGAGCTTTTGCGTTCAGGCGAGCTTTCAGCAGGCCACGCAAGAGCACTTTTAGGTCTCAACGACACACAAAATATGATACTTCTGGCTCAAAAAATAGTTGCAAAGCAATTATCCGTAAGAGAAGTGGAATCACTTATCAAAAAACTCAACTCGACAAAGAAAACACCCGACGATGACGAAGAATTATTGCTTGAAGGCATCAATCATCGCAAAATATACATGAAAGAGCTCGAACGCCGTGTAATGGAGACATTAGGACGTCAGGCAAAGATAGCATATACACCCAAAAAGAAGGTACTTGAGCTCACATTCGACAACGACGAGGACCTGGAGGCACTGCTTACCGCCATTTGCGGCTCTGCATTTTTCTCCGAAAATAACACATAATTTCCATTTATTACCATTATCAAAAAGCAAAGGAAGGAATAATACAAATGCTTGACATTAAATATATTAAAGAAAAACCCCAGGAAGTAATCGAGCGTCTGGCTCTCAAGGGCAAGGACGCCGCAAACGAGATCAACGAGATACTGCGCCTTGACGGCGAGCGCCGCGCGCTTATCGCCGAGACCGAAGCTCTCAAGGCAGAGCAGAACAAGACAACAAAGCTGATTCCCCAGTATAAAAAAGAGGGCAAAGATGTTGCTCCCATTTTTGAGCAAATGAAGCAGATGTCCAATACAGCAAAAGCAAACGATGAAAAGATCAAGGCTATCGAGGCTCAGTTCAACGACATCATGCTGGGTCTTCCTAACCTGCCTGACCCCGATCTCAAGCCAGGCGGAAAAGAGAACAACGAGCCTCTGCGTTACAGCGGCGAGCCTCGCAAGTTTGACTTCGAGCCCAAGAACCACGTTGATCTTTGCACCGACCTGGGTCTTATCGACTACGAGCGTGGTACCAAGCTGTCCGGATCCGGCTTCTGGATCTATCGCGGCATGGGCTCCAGACTCGAATGGGCACTGCTCAACTACTTTATCGACACCCACATCTCCGACGGTTATGAGCTGATCCTGCCCCCTCACATGCTTGAGTACGAATGTGGACTTACCGCAGGTCAGTTCCCCAAGTTTGCCGACGAAGTTTACAAGATCGAAAACCCCACCGACAACCGCATGCGTTATATGCTGCCCACCGCCGAAGCTGCGCTGGCATCTCTGTACCGCAACGAGATCCTGACCGAGGCAGACCTGCCCAAGAAGCTGGTCAGCTACACGCCTTGCTTCCGTCGTGAGGCTGGATCCTACCGTTCCGACGAGCGCGGAATGGTACGCGGACACCAGTTCAACAAGGTTGAAATGTTCCAGTACACGCTTCCCGAAAAGTCCGACGAGGCTTTTGAGGAACTTGTCACCAAGGCAGAGAATCTGGTAAAGGGTCTGGGCTTCCACTTCCGCACCGTTAAGCTTGCGGCAGAGGACTGCTCCGCTTCCATGTCCAGAACATACGACATCGAGATCAACATTCCTTCCATGAACGGCTATAAGGAAGTAAGCTCGGTATCCAACGCCCGCGACTATCAGGCGCGCCGCGGCATGGCAAGAGTTCGCCGCGCCGACGGGCACATCGAATATCTGCACACACTCAACGGCTCCGGCCTTGCAACCTCCCGCATTCTGCCCGCGCTTGTTGAGCAGAATCAGAACGCAGACGGTAGCGTAACAGTGCCCGAGGTTCTCCGCAAGTACCTTGGTTGCGACGTCATTAAAAAGCAATAATTGTCTCATCAGAGGCACTTGAACATGCGGGAAATGACGGGATATCAACTCTACTCACAGTAGAATATAGAGATAGCCGCGCATTTAGTGGTGCTATCCCCCGTCATTTCCGCGAACTTTATACTTTATACCAAAAACCACTCGAAAGGAGGCGACAGCAATGTTTTTCCAATCAGCAACTCGTCTTTTTTCATATCTTAACTCGGAAGCAGAGCCCTCACTGTTTGAGGAGCTCTGGGAATTTTACAAAGATAAATATTTCACTCCTCAATTTGGAGATTACGAGCACATAGAGATCGCAGAGTCGTCCATCATAACACTTCCTATGGTTGTTCTGGCGTTAGTAATCGGAATGTGTCTTGCGGCAGTAGCCGCAATCTTCAACAAGCGCTATCTTGGCGACTTTGCGCGCACGGTAATATCCGCCGAAGCGCTTTCTCCCGAAACCGCGCAGACACTTGAACAACTCGGCTATCTGAAAAATACGACAATACGCTCAAGCCTGAAAAGCGGCACTACTCTGCGACGCGTCGTTAAGTGTGTAGAGGAGGAGCAGTATTACGCCGAGATGCAAAAAAAGCGTGAAGAATTTGAGCAGAGCAATACAGATAAAAAAGTCAAATTCAAAGAGATACCCTACAAAATTGACGTATCCACCGCGCATTTTTACATACCCGAGGACCTCAAGTACACAGCCGAGCTGAAATTCGAAAAAAAAGGCACCGACTGGCTGTCCTTCATATTGGTCGTGGTAGGCTCTATTGCACTGGCACTCCTGATAATATGGGTCGTTCCCGAACTTTTGCAAATGACAGACAACTTCCTTGGAATGTTCAATTAAAAAACAGGCAGTGTCTGCGTCCCACATCGGGCGCGGCTACTGCCCATCTTTTTATCCACCGCACAATGGCGCAGTTTTCACGAGGCAACTTTGGAGAGTAATATGAAATTATACGCACCGAAATATTACGGCAATTTCAAATGCATCGCCGACAAGTGCCGACACAGCTGCTGTGTCGGCTGGGAGATTGACATTGACGACAATACAATGCAAAAATATCTGTCCGCGGCAGACGGGTATGCAGCAAGCATAAAAGACACCGTGGATACGGAGGGCTCCCCGCATTTTCGTCTTTGCGAGGGCGAGCGGTGTCCGCACCTGCGGGACGACGGGCTGTGCAAAATAATTTTGCAGTCGGGCGAGGACTTTTTGTGCAACATCTGCCGAGAGCATCCTCGATTTTACAACGACACCGCCCACGGCAAAGAGGTGGGACTGGGTCTGTGCTGTGAGGAGGCGTGCAGAATTGCTCTGAGCTCGGACGACTATGATAAGATCATCCCCATCGACGAGATAGAAAGCGAAGATATGCCGTGCAAGATCGACACCGTCGCTCTGCGCAGCTACATATATTCAATATTGAAGGACGATGCCCTGACACACCCGCAAAAGCTACAAAAAATCTACGGCGATTTCAGTGTCTCGCCTGCAAATATAGATGACGATACCGCGCGTGAGCTGATAAACTCGCTTGAATATATGGACGAAAGAAACCGCAAAATGTTTTGCGCGTATTCGTCAAGCACAAAAACTCCTGCGGGACTCCACAAAATGCTGGAACGCGCGCTGGCATATTTTGTATTCAGGCATTGCACCGAGGCGCAGGACGAGGACGAGTACCGCGCCGCGCTTGTGTTTTGCCTGTTTTGCGAGCGACTGCTGGCATCCGTCGCCGCAATGCAGGGCATAAACGGCTTTGACGCTTTTTGCGAGCTGGCGCGAAAGGTATCCGAAGAATTTGAATATTCGGAGCAGAACACAGCGGATATAAAATTCGAGTTTGAAATCAGAATTTAAAAAAATGAGAACAGCAAAAGTTATCGTACTGCCATATGATAAAGCGTGGAAATCGGCTTTTGAGAAAATAAAAACCGAAATTGAAGCCGCGCTTGGCGATTTGATCGTGGGGATCGAGCACGTGGGGAGCACGTCGGTTGAGGGAATGTGGGCAAAGCCGTGCATTGATATTGACGTGATAATAAAGGATCGTTCTGTATTTGATGCAGTTGTCAGCAAGCTTGCCGCCATCGGATACATACACGAGGGCGACCTTGGCATCCGTGGCAGAGAGGCGTTCAGATATTCGGACAAACCGCATTTGATGACGCATCATTTGTACGTGTGTCCGCAGGACTCCGAGGAGTTGCACAGACACATTATGTTCAGGGATTTTCTGCGGAGCGATCCTGAAGCGGCCAAAAAATACAGCCGAGTAAAAGCGGAGGCGGCGAAGCTGTTTCCCGACGATGTGGATAAGTATATCGAATATAAAACACCTTGCATCAAAGAACTGTATGAAAGGTATGGGCTGAAGAATTAGCTTATAAAATGAAAAACACCCATTGGCGTACCTGCCGTAGAGCAGGTACGCCAGTTATATTCGCCTACGGCGAGTGATATGCACAAGTGCGTGATA
>JAZNBA010000043.1:0-94039 GCA_045586785.1 Eubacteriales bacterium
CTGCTTAACAAGCGGGAAGAAAGGAAGTGTAGCTACATACATATTGTCCTCAACTTGTGTCTGACAAGCAAGACATACCTTAAGCTCACGATCACCTTTTATTCTGTAAATAGTTGCGCAAGCACCGCAGAAACCGCAACGGCATCCGCAACCACGGACGAGCTGATAGCCCGCATATTCCATAGCACCCATAATTGTCAAGCTGGAAGGAACTGTATATTTTTTACCAAAGAGGTAAACATTGACCATATCTTGCATGGATTAATTTCTCCTTATCAATACTCATCCGGAAGTTCGCCAAGCTCATCGCAACGGAATACCGGTCCGTCATGGCAGACGTATTTATTACCGATATTGCAACGACCGCATTTGCCAATTCCGCACTTCATTTTCATTTCCATAGTTGTGTAGACCTGAGACTTTTCAAATCCCAAAACCGTAAGACCTGCAAGGGTATATTTTATCATTATTGGAGGTCCGCATATGATAACTGTTTTGGAGCGCTCAAAGCACAATTCACTAATATAGTTAGGAACAAATCCAACGTGTCCTTCCCATCCCTCTTGAGGACGGTCTATGGTAAGATAAACTTTAATGTTTTTATCCTTGACCCACTCGTTAATTATCTCTTGATAATCAACAAGATCATCCATAGAACGAGCACCGTATACTATATCTATATGCTTGTAATTTGCTCGGTTGTCTCTGCAATAATTTATAACGGAGCGAAGCGGAGCAAGCCCGATACCTCCGGCAATAAACAGCAACTCTTTTCCTTTAAATACAGTTTCAACGGGAAATCCATTACCGTAAGGACCGCGGATACATATCTGCTGACCCGGTTCAAGCATGTGAAGCCAATTTGTCAGACATCCGCATTTCTTAATGGAAAATTCCATAAATTCCTTGTTTGTAGGTGAAGATGTTATTGAAAACATAGCTTCTCCAACACCGGGAATGGAGATCATTGCGCACTGACCGGGCATATGCTCGAACGGTTTCTTGCTGTCAATTCCATTAACACGAAAAGTCTTTACATCGGGAGTGTCTTGTCTGACATCGGTAACTACCGCAACACTTGGTATAAGAGCTTCGTTTATCATTTTTGTTCACCTCCAAGTGTTTTCATTACTTTAACAATATTCATAGAAATTGGGCACTGACGCAAACATCTGCCGCAACCTACACATCCGTATACCCCCTCATTGTTCTGCGGGAAATATACTAATTTGTGCATAAATCTCTGGCGGAAACGCTCAAGCTGAGTAAGTCTGGGATTACCGTGCGCCATCTTTGTAAAGTCAGAGTACATACAACTATCCCAAGTGCGCATACGCTTTATTCCGCAACCCGTATCAAAATCCTTAATATCATAGCACTGACATGTGGGACATACAAAAGTACAACTACCGCATCCCAAGCATGCCTGAGAGAGCTCTGCCCATTTTTCGGACTTGAATATAGCCAACTGTTTATCTGTAAAGTCAGAGGGCTTGAGGTCAGCCAGAGGAAGTGCTCTCAGAATGTTCTTGATTTCTGCTTTAACTTTGTCAACACCGGAATCGTCGCACGCTTCAATAACGCTATCCAGCTTGTTTAAAAGCGCGCTTCCCTTCTCGGTTTTAGGATCTAAGTAAAGGAAATCATTATCTATCCAGCAGCTCACGTCGCCACCGGGAGCGGCAGCATCAACACCGAAAGCAGAGCAAAAACAAGTTTCTTCAGGCTTGTTACATGCCAATGTAATGACAATGCTGTGCTCCCTACGTGTCTTATAATAAGTATCGACAGGCTCTGCCAAGAAAACCCTGTCAAGTACATCAAATGAAGCAGCATCACAAGCGCGAACACCGAACAAAACAAAATCCTCGGATTCTTTTCTGTTGTCTATGACTTCAATAAATTTTCCATTAACCTTAAAGTCCATAAGATTTTGTGTTTGAGGAAAAAAGAAATCTTTTGCGCTACGCAATGTATTGAGGTGATCGGAAAGCTTAACGCCTTCGCTCCATTCAGTATAATTAGCTTGCTCGCCATTATCAACGGGAAGATATAATTTTGCCTGTCCTGTAATTGTAGCAAAAAGTACGTCAAGCGCTTTAGTGGGGATTCTATACATTATTTGTTCCCCCTTTCATGAACTATAGAAGGTTCAACATCATCCATAGTATAACTGATCAACGGACCACGCTCATTAACAGTCTCACCGGCCTGATATTCACCATAAAGTTCGTTTATATCTTTAATAAATTTTCTATTGAGCAGATGAAGCGGAATGTTAGAGGGACATACTCTGGAGCATTCTCCACAGTCTGTACAACGACCTGCTACGTGATAAGCTCTGATAATATGGAATAAATTTTCTTCGAAGCTGTTGGCGGCGCCTTTATTTTCCACGCCGGAATCAACGTTATCAAACACACACTTTTCACAAGTGCATGCAGGGCAAACATTGCGGCATGCATTACAACGAATGCATTTGGAAAGCTCGTTGCGCCAGAATTCAAAGCGCTCATCCGCTGTCATATTCTCAAGTTTTTCAACCATATCAAATCGGTTGCTCGCGATAACATCGCCGTCTTCGCCAATTAACTCATCATATGCTACGTGCTTTTTAGATTTGCAATCAATACAACGAACTGCCAAAGCATCATTTTTAGGCACAGCCTGTTCTCCATATACAGTGTCTGCAACAACATTATCAGCATTTACTTTTACGCCTTTAATTGCAGAAACTCCATTGGCTCTCAAACGTTCAACATCAACCATGCCATCGCATGGAACACCTATAACATAGATCTTTTCTCTGTCAATTCTGTGTTCGCTTAAAAGCTGGTTGAAGCTATAAGTATCACAGGGCTTCAAAAATACAAGTATCTTTCCGTCTTTAATAGTTTCCTTTACAAGATACTTGGAAAGATTAGCGCCACAAAAAGCATCGTAAACAAAATTGTTACTCAACTTTTCTGCGTCAGAAAATACAGCGGGGGTTACGTCGTATGAAAATTCACCTTTTTGCCAACCGAGAACACGGTTAACTTCACCACTCTCCAGAAGTTCGAGAGCACGTTTTATCATTACTTCTTGCATCTCAAATCCTCCAGTCTTTTATTTTCGCCAAGCTTAGTAATAGTTGCAACAAAATCATTCATTGTTGCTGCAAATTTAGCACCTTCCGCAGCCGAAACCCATTCAACACGCGTGCGCTCACGCTCAATGCCGAGATAATCAAGCATTGAGAACAGCATTGTCATACGTCGACGAGCATAATAATTGCCCGAGGTATAGTGACAGTCGCCCGGATGGCATCCGCAAATAATTACACCGTCTGCGCCACGACCAAACGCACGCAGTACAAACATAGGATTAACGCGGCAAGAACAAGGTACACGAATAATTTTTACGTCTGCAGGATAGTTGAGACGGTTTGTTCCGGCCAAATCAGCGCCTGCATATGAACACCAATTACAGCAGAAAGCCACTATTTTCGGCTTGAAAGCTTTTTCATTTACCGACATATTGCATCTACCTCCGCCATGATCTGTTTATTCGAGAAACCGTTAAGATCCATAGCGCCCGAAGGACAAGTTACTGTACAAGCACCGCAGCCTTGGCATACAGCAGCATTTACTTGCGCAACGCGGCGAACTCTTGTGGTTCTATCGGGCATTCTAAATTCTTTATCAATATAAGTAATAGCGCCGTAAGGACATACCTTTTCACACTGTGAGCAACCCGAACACATGATCTCATCGGGATGTGCGACACAAGGGTTGCAGGTCAAACTGTCTTTTGCAAGCAAGCCGATAACCTTGGCTGCGGCAGCACCGGCCTGGGCGACTGTTTCGGGAATATCCTTGGGTCCCTGGCAAGCACCGGAAAGGAATACTCCGGCTGTAGGGCTTTCAACGGGACGAAGTTTGGGGTGAGCTTCTGTAAAGAAATCATTGGTATCCATACTAGCAGTAAGCATAGTAGCAAGCGGACGAGCAGTCTTGTCGGGCTCAATAGCAGCAGCCAAAACGACCATGTCTGCATCTATATGAAGCTGCTCATCACCAAGGAGATCGGATGCCTGAACCTTGAGTTTTCCACCCTCGGGAACAACCTTACCAACCATGCCTTTGATGTAATGAACGCCATACTGTTCTACTGCACGGCGATAGAACTCATCAAAGTTCTTGCCCGGGGTGCGAACATCAATATAGAATACGTACACATCTGTATCAGGATACTTTTCGCGGGTAAGCATTGCATGCTTAGCTGTGTACATACAGCAAATCTTTGAACAATACGGCTTTCCGCACTTGGAAGAATCGGCAGATTCACGAGAACCTACACACTGTACAAATACGATAGTATGAGGATGCTTACCGTCGGAAGGTCTGAGCAACGTTCCGCCTGTAGGCCCTGCGGCGTTCATCAATCTTTCATACTCAAGAGAAGTAACTACGTCAGGGCTCTGTGAGTACGCAAATTCATCATATTTGTCAACTTTTATTGGATTAAAACCTGTAGCGGCAACGATTGCTCCGTATTGAACATCAATATACTCATCTTTTGCCTTATAGTCAATGGCACCTGCAGAGCAAACTTTGGAGCAAACTCCGCACTTGCCTGTCTTAAGCATTGTACAATAATCAGCATCGATTGTAGCGATTTTCGGAACTGCCTGAGCAAAAGGAATATAAATAGCGCGACGGTTGTCCATTCCCATGTTAAATTCGTTGGGAATCTTTTTCTGAGGGCACTTTTCTGTGCACAGACCACATCCTGTACAAATGTCCTCTTTTACATAACGAGCCTTACGCTTGATAGTAACATTAAAATTACCAACAAACCCCTTTACCGCACTAACTTCACTGTAAGAATAAATGTGGATCTTTTCATGCTGAGCAGCTTCAACCATTTTAGGAGTAAGGATACAAGCTGCACAGTCAAGTGTGGGGAAGGTTTTATCTATCTGAGCCATTTTTCCGCCGATAGTGGGCTCTTTCTCAACGATATCTACCTCAAAGCCGGCATCTGCAATATCAAGAGCAGTCTGAATACCCGCGATACCGCCACCGATTACCAACGCACGCTTTATTACAGGAGATTGACCTGCTGTAAGCGGAGCATTAAGCGCCACTTTAGCAATTGCGGCACGGGCAAGAATAATAGCCTTTTCTGTACCGGTAGCCATATCTTTATGTATCCATGAGCACTGTTCACGAATGTTAGCCACTTCGACCATATATGGGTTAAGTCCTGCAGAAGCAGCTGCTTTTCTGAAAGTATTTTCATGCATACGAGGTGAGCAAGAGCAAATAACTACGCCTGTCAGTTTATGTTCTTTAATAGCATCTATAACAAGCTTTTGGCCTGCTTCAGAGCACATATACTGATATTCTGCGGAGAAAACTACGCCCGGCTCTTTTGCGGCTGCTTCTGCAACTGCTTTTACATCTACTGTTGCGGCAATGTTACTTCCGCACCAGCATACAAATACGCCTATTCTTTGCATCGTATTTCTCCTTTACTTAGAATATTTTCTGTAAGCGCTTACGATTGCCTGCTGAGGAAGATCGGGATCAAGGCGCTCAGGAAGATCATCGGCTGTCATATGGTTAGCTCCCTGCTGACGAATGCAGGCAAGTCTTATTGCCTCAACTAATTTGGCAGGCTCCACCTGACGAGGGCAACGCTCAATACAAGCAAAGCACGACAGGCAACGATATATAGATTCATCAGCCATAAGCTCTGCAATCTTGCCTCGTTCAACCATATAAACAAACTGATGCGGATGATAATTCATCTCATCGTATGCGGGACAAGCGCCGGAACACTTACCGCAGCGCATACACTTAAGAGGATTCACACCGCTTATTCTTATAATTTCATCATTTTTTATTTTATTTCCACCGGTCATTATGCATTCTCCTTTAATCCGAGAGCCTCAGCAAGCAACTCGGTAAAATACACAACAGGAATATCCTTGCCACAATGAGCCAGATTATATTGGCACAACGGGCAAGCAGTCACCAACATTTCAACGCCCTGAGCATCGGCATTATCTATAACACCTGCTGCATTCTTTTGTGCCGCAGCCTTGTCTTCCAGTGTCATATATCCGCCACAGCATTCATTTCTTTTAGCGTATATAACTGGTTCTGCACCGATTGCACGTATAAAGTCTTCTATAATCTTGGGATTTTCAGGGTCATCCATTTGCATAACTTTACCGGGACGCAACAAGAGGCAGCCATAATATGCTCCTATTTTTCGACCCGTAAGCGGATTTACTACTTTTTCACGCAATTTATCGAAACCAACAACATCGCGAAGCAATTCAAGATAATGAATTACTTTAGTTTCACCATGATATGCTACATCGGCTCCAATATAATTATTAACTCTTGAGGAGATATATTCGTCCTCTTTCATATCCCGGTTGACTTGTTTAATTACATTATGACATGCAGAGCAAAGAGTGAGCAAAACACCGTCCTGCTCACGAGCTGCCATAAGCGTACGAACAGACGATAACTTTGTTGCTATCTCATCTTTTGCAAGCGGATATACACCGCCGCAACACTGCCACTCAGGTATCTCTTCGATAGAGATACCGAGTGCTTGTGCTGACAGTCTGGCATACTTATCCAGATCCTTTGCCTTTGTCTTTAATGTACAACCGGGGTAATAACTGTACGTCATGTTATGTTAATCCCCCATTCCACCGCTAAAACGCGGCATTAAAATCATAAAATAAATTATTTGGATCAAACCATCTGCTCGGGATGGAACACCTCGTCGAACTTCTCAGCTGTAAGGAATCCGAGAGCCACGCAAGCTTCCTTGAGGGAGGTGTTTTCCTTAAATGCTTTCTTAACTGTCTTTGCAGCGTTCTCGTAACCGATGTAGGGGTTGAGCGCTGTAACGAGCATCAAAGAGTTGTGTAAGTTATTATGCATCTTTTCCTTATTGGCAACGATACCAACTGCGCAATTCTTGTCAAATGAAACGATTGCCTCTGCAAGAAGTCTTGCAGACTGGAGGAAGTTGTAAATACAAACAGGCATAAATACATTCAACTCAAAGTTACCCTGAGACGCCGCCATACCAACGGCAACGTCATTACCCATAACCTGAACAGCTACCATGGTAACAGCCTCACACTGAGTGGGGTTAACCTTACCGGGCATAATGGAAGAACCTGGCTCATTCTCGGGAATTAATATCTCACCAATACCAAGTCTGGGACCACTTGCAAGCCAACGTATATCGTTAGCGATCTTCATCATGTCAGCTGCGGTTGCCTTGATAGCGCCGTGAGCAAATACAAGCTCGTCCTTAGAAGTAAGAGCATGGAACTTGTTGCCTGCAGTAACAAACTCCTTACCTGTGAGTTTTGTAACCTCAGCTGCAACTGCAACATCAAAGCCCTTGGGTGCATTAAGACCTGTACCAACAGCAGTTCCACCGAGAGCAAGCTCACGAAGAGGAGTAATAGCGAGCTTAAGGAGCTCAACGTCTCTTTCAAGGCTGGTTCTCCAACCGCTTATCTCCTGACTGAAGGTGATAGGAGTAGCGTCCTGAAGATGAGTACGTCCACTCTTAACAATTCCCTCATTCTCCTTTTCAAGGCGAACAAATGTAGCGATAAGTCTTTCAACTGCAGGGATAAGCTTATCCTCAAGAGCAATTACAGCAGCAATGTGCATTGCGGTGGGAAATGTGTCGTTGGAGGACTGGCTCATGTTAATGTCATCGTTGGGGTGAAGAAGCTTCTTACCGGCGATAGCATTACCACGATTAGCAATAACCTCGTTAGCGTTCATGTTGGATTGTGTGCCTGAACCTGTCTGCCAAACAACGAGGGGGAACTCGGAGTTGAGCGCTCCGCTGATAACCTCGTCGCAAGCTGTACATATAGCGGCGAGCTTCTCGTCTGTCATTTTTTCGGGCTTGAGTTGGTTGTTTGCGAGAGCAGCAGCCTTCTTAAGTATTCCGAAAGCGTGAGTAATCTCGCGGGGCATAGTTTCGATGTCTACGCCTATCTCAAAGTTTTCGTGGCTTCTTTGGGTTTGAGCTCCCCAAATCTTGTCGGCGGGGACCTTTACTTCACCCATTGAGTCGTGTTCAATGCGATATTCCATCTCGTCATTCTCTCTTTCATTTTATTAAATATTGTTTAAAATTCAAGCGCATACCAGCACAAAATTATACATGGCATACCAATTATATATGATATCATATTTCGTCAAAAATTGCAAGTGAATTAGTCATTTTTTTAACAATAATTTTTCATCAATTTTTGATAAAGAATACTATTTATTTGTGAGTTTTGTTAAATTCAATGATTTTGCTCTATTAATTCAAAATTTTATTGGTGTATTATAGATTCTTCCTTGAATCCGAATCACAAGCTGGACCAATTCCCTTTTTTGTGATATAATATAAAAAATTTTTAAAAAATCTATTGACTCTCCCCTTAACTGTAATGATATACTCAACCCGCAAGATAGAAATAGCGCTGTTTCTGTCTGACAAAAATTAATCGAAAGGAATTGCTATATGTATAAGATTGGTGAACTATCCAAGCTCTGCAACATTTCCGTGAAAGCTTTAAGATATTATGATGCCGAAGGCTTGTTAATACCAGATGTAATTGACGATTTCACAGGGTATCGTTATTATTCCGCATCCAAGTTAGCAGATTGCTATCGTATCATCGCTCTCAAGGAACTGGGATTTTCTCTCGAAGAGATAAAGTCCCAACTTACTGCCGATGACAACAAAAAAATCATATCATCATTAAACAACAAACTCGCAGAGCTAAAAACGCTGGTAGAAAACACCGAAAAACAGTTAAGAAGAATTGAAACAATGAAAAACAATCTGACCGAAGGAGAGCAAAAAATGTTTAACATCATAATAAGACCTGCAGACGAAATGCGTGTTGCTTTCGTTCGCAAATTCTATTCTAACAAATCTGACGCGCTAAAAGAAATAAATGAAATAGCCGCGACACTACCTCAAACCGCTATTGGTAAAAGAAAGATCATAATTAACTATGAAATAGAGTACCGCGAAGAAGATTTCGATCTTGCTGCGTGCATGGAACTTGTAGGAAAACTGCCTCAAAATACACCATATGAAGAAAGAAACATATCGTTTAGTAACGATGTCGCTTCGCTTATTTGTAAAGCTGACGAATTAGATGACGCTTATAAAGCAATGATCAAGTACTTTGATGAGACCAATTACAAGGTTTGCGGCGCCTATTACGAAATATACCACGATAATAATACCGTAGAGCTAAAGGTTCCGGTCGGTAATCGTATACGCGAATCAATGTATTGTGCTAACAACGATAAGCCTACGTTTGAAGATGATCCGGATGTATGCGGAAAATGGCAAATGCTAGACATTATCCCCACTCGTGAGCATTTTATATACGGAAAACCCAAATGCGGTCATTTGGCATGGTTGCAGGAAATATATTTTCTTGATGACGGAAAACCTTATTGGGCGGTTGACGGTTGGTCTAAAGGATACTTATTTACATGCGGTCCCAATCCACAAACAGTCTTTATAAACAAATATACTATTGAACATTTTGGCGAACACAAACTTATGTTTCTTAAAATGTACGATTATTGTAGTAGCGGCGCGGTAGGTAAAGGAGCCCCCGAAATTTGGGTATATGAAAAAGTTGATGATAGGCACTATACCTCCAAGGAAGATTTACGACGATGTGACAATATTGATTACCCTTTCATTAACGATGAATCAGTTCTTGGTGCCTGGGAATCAAGAGACTTTGTTATCAACAAGGAAGATTTTGATCACACAAAACAATATTGGCCCGAAGATGATCTTTTTGCTCGGCAAATAGAGTTTAAAGATAATGGAGTATTTGTTTTCACAAACAGAGATTCTACAAACAACACGGTCTCTACTTGGACAAAAGGTCTGATATTAAATAAAGTAGAAAGAACCGCTTCTGCTTATGAAATAAAAATAATTGACGGAAAAGAATACTTATTCATGCAATGGAAAAGCGGTGACTATTCTTTTGGTGGTGGTCGTATATATTGGTATATATTCACGCGCTAACACTACCCTCCAAAAGGCAGAAAATTATCAATCGTTTTACAAATTACAAAATGTCAATAAATAGTAAACAACACCTTGACAAAAGGAAGTAAAATCAAGTATAATTAAAGAAACGCTATGAACAGCGAAATCAACATAATGAAAGGAAAATACTATGAATAGCAAATTCATGCGTATTATCTCTATGGCATTGGCGACGTTGATGTGTATCACAACACTTTCTGCCTGCGCATCCGGAGACGGCGATAGCAACATTGTCACTACCACGGCTACAGTCGCAGGTGACATTCTTCCCCAAGATACCACCAAGGCCGGTGACTCCACTCCTGCAGACACTACATCTACTCCCGAAGAAACTCGCGTCACCCCAAATTTGCCAGAAGCTGATTTCAAGGGACATAAATTCACTGTCCTGACTCGCGGTCAATCCTCCGCAACCTGGTACTCCCGTGATATTTACGCAGAAACAATCACCGGGGATGTTATCGGTGACGCCGTCTATAACCGTAACAAAAAAATTGAGGAACAGTACAACTTCGTGGTAGTTGAGCACGGTTCCAGCGATCCTGCCACTGAAGCAAAGAACAGTATCATGGCTGAGACCGATGAGTTTGATATGATATGCATCCGAATCAAGGATCACATCACTTCGTTAGTCAACTCCGGCTTCTTGTACGATCTCAATACGGTTGAACTGATGGACCTCTCGCAACCTTACTACGATCAGCACGCTATGTCTTTCCTGTCTATCGCCAATAAACAGTTTGCTGTAACCGGTGATCTGCTGACTATGGACAACGACGCAACTCGCTGCGCACTCTTCAACAAAGTTATGTTCAATGACCTTCAGCTCGCAGATGACCCCGCCGTCGGCGATACTCTGTACAATCTCGTCAAGGACGGCAAATGGACGCTTGACAAACTGGAAGCCTGCTCAATTCTTGCAACCAAGGATCTCAACGGTGACAATCAGATGACCGACGAGGACCAATGGGGCATGGCTAACGAAGTATTTAACGCGCTCGCACTCTACAATGCAGGCGGAAACGTGCTCTTCGTTAAGGATCCTGCCACCGATATTCCCTCTTATGCCGCTTACAATGAAAAGAGCATCTCCGCTTTCCAGCGCATTATTCCTTTGGTTCGCGCAGAACATTCGAAATGGTACAGTAATGCTTACACCGAGGTCCATCCATTTTTCCAGAGCGGCAGAATTCTTTTCCACTTAGCTCAACTGTGCGAAGTTACACTTTACCGTTCTATGGAAATTGACTTTGGTATCATTCCGCTTCCCAAGTATGATGAGGTTCAGGATCGTTACTATAGCCCTGTAACTGCATACGGCTCGAATTGTATTTCTATTCCCGTCACTGCATCCGATCTCAACCGCACCGCAACCATCATTGAAGCGCTTTCCTGCGAGTCCATGTATACTGTTACTCCCGCTTATTATGATGTTACATTAGAAAGCAAAATGCTTCGCGATGAGGAATCCGTAGAAATGCTTGACATCATTTTGAATACCACTATGTTTGAACTTGGCTACATATGGACGTGGGGCGGAATATATAGCACTATCTGCAATTCCGTAACAAGTGACGATACCAATATTGCATCGAAACTCAAGGCAACGGAAAGAGCTTGCACTCGTGGCATCGAAGCAACTCTTAATGCCATCGAAGAAGCTACCGGAAAACAATAAATATATTTATCAATGCGTCCTCCATTTTTGTGATCTTGTTTTACAGTCAATGGTATGGCTAAAAACAAACACCGACAAGGCAAACAAATGTTGCTTTGTCGGTGTTCTTTGTTATTTTATAATTTGCTTAATAATGAGAAGTACAATGTTTTTCGTTTAAATCAAGTTACTGTTTTTTATTCTATAAAGTGTAAATGCATCCTTTTCGAGCGCAAAACAATGCTTAAAAATTCCGCTCTTATCAACTTTATGAAAAGCGTCTGATGTCTTCTCGATTGACTTTCCATTGCATCTTTTAGCATTGGTAACACAGTTATTAAAATGCGAATCGCAAAGATATCTTGTGATTACATAATCTCCTGCAGGCATGCATGAAATTTCAAGCTCACCGACAACAGTTTCACCAGATGGATTCGCAATCAGAACATCAATTACATCATCTTCTTCGACAGCAACGGCACAATATTCACTGTCTCGCGCATACGCTTCTTCAACCTTCACTCCAAGTCGCTCGCCGCTAAGATCGTGAAGCATCTTGATCGCAACGCCGTTTGGTGTCATAGCATAACTTCCGTCTTCTCGAAGAAGGAACTGTGTATACGAGATTTGAAGCTCTGGATTATGGAATGTACACCATGGAAATGGATAAATATCAGGGAAATACGAGCATCCGAATGCTAACAAATATGTAATGATACCCGCAGCGTTATAAAGGGAGTCTCCATCTATTCCCGTAGTACGCGCACGACCAAGTTCATTTAAAAAAATCTTTTTTCTCGGCAAACCAAAATCAACAAGCATTTCATTGTGAAGCTTCAAAAGATGGCGAATTTTACCGACAGCTGAAAGGCGCGCAACATCTAGATTATGCTTTTTTATTAACTCAATTGTTGAGGACGTTTCATAGTGGTGATAAGAGTAA
Source organism: Eubacteriales bacterium (assembly GCA_045586785.1). GTDB lineage: Bacteria > Bacillota > Clostridia > Oscillospirales > CAG-272 > UMGS1002. Next base: position 12,726 of record JAZNBA010000043.1, read on the forward strand.
AAATCCATCTCTACTCCCTCATTCTTAAGTCTTTCGACGACCTCGCGCATCATATCCCAGACTGCTAGCGGCTTCGCCGCCGCAAAACCCCCAAGCTCAAGAGGAATGGCGTATGAATACTTTTCATTGAGCCTTTTGATCGCGCGGTATGCGCAAATATAAATCTTTGAATATTCCTCAGCATTCAGACCGCCGAAAGATCGGATATCGATCTCATTACAACATTCTATATAGCGAATGTTTGGCGCAAGTTGCTTACAATATTCAACAGCATTCTCAAATATTTTTTCGTATTCATCGAATGTTATTACTCCATCCGAAACCTCACGTTCAAAACGACGGACATTGAGAAGAAGTTCATCTGCTTCTTTGGCATGAGAGGTGAGGTATGCTTTAAATCGTGTTCCAGATGGTGCGGGAACTATATTTTTCCAATCATATGGATAATGTAAATCTTCTACCGGATAATGCGTAACGCCAATATCGTAGTCGGGATAGAAGGTTCCCGTGCGATAGTCAAAATATTCGTCAAGGGTGATCCAAGTACGCATAATCTCAGCCCTACCTATTTCCTTTGCCATATAGGTCGGAAAATCTTCCGGCGGTGAATAACGTAGAGTGCTATTCTGCCACTTGGTTGGGTCAATATATCTTCCGAGTTTTTCGGTTCTGTTTACACAAATTTTCATAATTTATTCCTTTGGAATTATAGGATAAAGTTGAACTGTATTTCCACCATCAACTACCAATTCCGCACCGGTAGTATTGCGAGCGTATGCGGCAAAATAATAAACCGCATCGGCTATGTCTTCTCCAATAGCTACATCGCCTATAGGAGTAAATCTTGACGGCACATTTTTATAAAACTCGGGATTTTTCTTCCATCGATCCGTTCTTATCATTCCTGGCAAGACGGCATTGACACGAATATTATATTTTCCAAGATCTATCGCAAGTGCGCGCATAAGTCCTAACTGCCCGCCTTTAGACGTAACATATGCCACACGGTCAGGAATAGCTCGGTATGCGGTGTTTGAATTTACAAAAACAATATTACCACCGCCATTTTGCTTCATTCTTTTAGCCGCACATTCCGAAAGGCAGTAATTCCACACAACATTGGTGTTGATGACCCGCATAAAATCGGTGAGCGGATTTTCAAATATTTTTTGGTCAAGACCTTGATCTGCCGCATTAAGCACGAGGGTCTCGGCAAAGATTCCGCGAGCATCCATATCTGCGAACATCTTTTCTACAGCTTCCTCATCAACAGTTCGTGCATCTATCAAAGAATCTATATTATATCCAATGATCTGAACGTCATTGAATTTTGCTCTGTATTCCCTTTCCTTGGCATACACCTTTTCGGCATCTCTGCCGGTGAAAATAACATTGTATCCTTCTGATGCAAATTTTTCAACTATTGCAACTCCCGTATTTATACAAGCGCCTGTTATAAGTACCGCTTTCATTTTACACCTCAAAAATAAAATTCTGTTTTAGCAGGTCTAATATCGGTCAGGGCACCTGTATAGTGACGCAGAGTATGCACCTGATATGGGTGCTTTTCGCATTCAGCCTCGTCTATCTCAATTCCCAATCCCGGTTTTGAAGGAATAGTTATATATCCATCTTTATATTCAAGATCTTCGTTGCATATATCCTTTCTCCATTCAACGTCACTGTACATAATTTCAAGTATCGTAAAATTAGGACAGCAAGCAGCTAACTGAAGTGTAGCGGCATTGGCAACCGGCCCCGAAGGGTTGTGAGGGGCGAACGCCATATATCGGCATTCTGCCTCGGCAGCAATCTTTTTCAGCTCCATGATTCCACCGGCATGCGAAATATCCGGCTGAATATAATCTGCCGCTGCAAGGTCGAACATTTTTCTATAATCCCAGCGTGTGTAAAGCCGTTCTCCCGCTGAAATGGCAACCGGAGACTTATCCTTGACTTGTTTCAGTGCATCCAAATTATCAGGTGGAACTGGCTCTTCAAAGAGCATTGGACGAAATTGCTCAAGCTCTCGCGAAATCCTTACAGCGTTGGGAATATCAAAGCGCCCGTGTCCCTCAATAAGCAGATCGACACTATTTCCAACCGCCTCTCGAACCGCCCCAACACAGCGCAATGCTTTGTCGAGATCCGCATTTGAGATTTGCAAATAAGATTTACCAAATGGATCCCATTTCATAGCAGTCACGCCACGCTTGACTGCTTCTTTTGCTTTAGCGGCAAATTCCTCGGGTTCTTTTGCTCCAGAAAACCAACCGTTAACGTATATTCTGACTTTATCGTTTGCTCTGCCACCGAGAAGCTGATACACAGGCGCGCCAAGAGATTTTCCAAGAATATCCCAAAGCGCACATTCGACAGCTGAAAGTGCACTCATAAGCACAGCACCACCTCGCCAATATGCATCGCGATAAATCTTGTGCCAATGATCCTCAATATTACGCGGATCCTTGCCCACAAGATACTCTTTTATGTGCTCTACCGCGCCGATAAGTGCCTTTTCCTTGTACTCAAGAGTTGCCTCACCAACACCGTCTATACCGTCATCGGTATAGACTTTTACGAACACCCAATTTGTACGAAAGCAATCGACTGCAAATGTTTTAATATCAGTAATTTTCATTGTAATTCTATTTCCTCATAAATTTTCGGTATTACTCTATTTTCGGCTTCAAACATTTCGGGGGATATGTCGTCAAAAAGTCCAAAATGTAACGGAACTGCTTTTATCGCGCCAACTGTTGCTGAAAAACGCACAGCATCTATAGCGTTCATATTATTACCAACTCCATTTATGGGTAAGAACACCGCATAAATATCTTTGGGAATATCCTCAAAGATCTCTTTACTGTATAAAGTATCTCCGGTTATATAATATTTTTTATTCTCTATCAGATCTTCAATTATAACACCTATAGCATAAGGATCACTGTGCACTGCGCGAACTGCAATAAAGCGGAAATCTCCCACCGTCCACTCACAAAAGCGATTAAATTGCACATAATTATGTGCTCCCCCGTATTTTCTAACGTTTTCCCAAACTGAAGTGGGGCTTAACACCGTCATTTTCTTTTCTGATCTTTCAAGAAAGCGAGGCGCCGTTTCAGGATCAAAGTGATCAATATGATCATGTGTAAAAATCATAATATCCGGAGAAATATTGAAAAATATTTCGTTTATAGGCATACGGCGCCAATTTGCAGGTTGCACCTTTTCTACATAATTTGACAAGTATGGATCGATCATGACGGAAGTTTCTCCACGCTCAAAGAGAAGACCCGCTTGTCCCAGCCAAGTAATTTTCATAATTCATACTCCTGTTTTAAGTTTGGACCAAGTTATTTATCGGCTAAAGGCAACAACTAACATCTGTTTTATTTCATCAAAATTGCCAACGGGACATCAAGCAGCGGCAGGTTTTTAAGTCTTACAATATCATTGCCAACATCCTCTATCATATCCTCGCGCATGGTGTAGATCGTGCCATTTCGGAGATCACAGAGGCGGATGTCCTCGCGTTTTTGCCCACATATAGCAAAGGATATTGTGCCCTCATATGTCATGGTAAGTACAGGCGTTGCGTTCCAATATACAAGTGCGTGACTTCCGTCGTCAAGCTTAAAACCATATATTTTAGCCTGCTCATCAGCCTCTGTCGCATTGATGCGGCGCGAAGGATTATAAGCACGGTAATAAGGAATATTAGCGCGCTCTACATTTCCTTTGAAAAGCGATGCGATAGTCTGCAGTGCATAATATGAGGGCTTAGGCGTATATTCTCCGGTAGCAACACCGTTATCGTCAAAATCAGCCCCGAGAACACCAAAATATCCGAAATCAAGATAGGTCGACTTATCACCAACAACTCCATTAAGCGCCTCAATCATATCCATAGTCGAAAAATAAGAGGTAAACTCAACTCCGCAATGAAGATCAGTAACAAGTGTTCGAAGCAAGATTTTCATCTGCTTTTCGGGCGTCCAAGCAAATCCCTTAACTGCGCCATTGCCGTCGCTTCTCGACTGCGCACCGCCCTCACCTTGAATCAGTCCTATGCTTGGATCATACATATCAACAAGCGCGCGAAGGGCACGTATCACATCTTCTCTCTGCCAATCAGAAGCGGAATATAAGTGGAAAGAGATATAATCAATATGCTCTGCCATTCCCTCGCGAAGTGCAGTATTTACGAAGTAAGGAGCCCTGGTATGTGCCAGTGCAAAGCCAACGACCTTGGCATTGGGATCGACCGCCTTGATTGCCTTTGAAGTATCTATCGAGAACTCAGCGTATTCCTTGGCATTTTGCCCAAGGTCGTAATCCGCTTTTGTTTCCTCAAAATAATGCTTCCAACCAAGCTCAGGCTCATTCCATATTTCCCAAAGATTTACCCGCCCTTTGAAATGTTCAGTAATCGCTGTAACATAATTTATCCAACCTATGCGGGCATCCTTTCCAAGAGGAGGACACTTGACTGCCCCAAAGATTCTACCTGCGAAATCAGTATAAATTGGATTGCCATAGCAAAGACATATCCATGGTTCCATTCCGCGCAAGAGAAGGTTATTCACGATCTTATCTAACCATTCAAAATCGTAAACTCCGCGTTCGCGTTCAGTCTTCATCCATCCCGACTGAATTCTAACCTTTTTGACTCCAATAGCTGCGACCTTGTCATATGCCTTTTCGGGATCGAAAACATCCCGGTCAAGCTTTTCAAAACCTATCCCCAAACGAGAAAACTCAATATTCTTTGCATTATAAAAAAGTATTTTTCCTTCATATATTAATCTTTCCATAAAAAACTCCTCAATAATATATTTATTGACATCCTGTGTTTTTTATTATATAATATTTCTTGCTCACATTATATATAAATATTGCCTTTTTTATTAGAAATCTTATCTTTTCGGAGTTAAAAATGAAACAGATAATTTTACCGCAAATAGTTTCAATAGGTATTTATAATGCCCAGATAGCTATAAAAAACAAGATAATCTCAAACAATAGAAAAACAACTATGTTTGAGGTAGAACTCCCTATCATTGAGGGAGGAATATCATATATTGACAACACCTCACACGCAGTTTCGGAAAATCTTATTATTTGTGCTAAACCGGGGCAAATGCGGCATACAAAATTGCCATTCAAATGTTACTATATTCATATGATAGTAAATGAAGGCCAGATCTTTGATATACTGTCATCTTTGCCAAATTATATCAATGTCTACGATAGTGCCGAATTAAAGGAACTGTTCGTATCAATGTGTGAGCATTATGATACGGGTATACCTGAGGATGATATAATACTCCAAAGCCTTATTTTAAAGCTTATTTATGTACTTGATTACTATACGGCATCACATAAAGCCCAGCATAATCCCAAAAGAAATAACCATAAGATCATAGATAAAGCACTACAGTACATAAATGCAAATCTTTCTGCAGACCTTAGCCTTGATGCACTGTGCGAACAGGTCAATTTTACTCCAATTTATTTTCACAAGCTATTCAAAGCATCTACCGGAAAAACCTTGCGGGAATATGTGGAGGAGCAGCGAATCAAAAAATCAATAGAGTTGCTTGTATCCACTGAAATGACCCTAACACAGATTGCCTACGAATGCGGTTTCTCGTCGCAGTCATATTTTAGCTATGTGTTTAAGAAAAAAGCAAAGTACACTCCCCGAGACTATGCTAAAAACATTCTAAAAAAATACGAAAAATAACATTCATTTTAACAAGCTTTTATATCACGCATCTAAAGATACAAGCAATTCATTATCATATATGATGTTTATGTGATGCTATGTATAATATATAGAGATATTGTCAGCATAAAGCTAATCCCCATTGCAAACTCGCAATGGGGATTCTGTTTTAAAAAATGCTTTGCTTTTTTATGGGATAATCATTTGGAAAGAAGGTATGCATAAGCAAATAGATAGCATCGTTAGCGTCTACATTTCCGTTCCCATCAAAGTCACAGGGCTGATTTATTGGATAATCACTCGGGAAGAATGTGTGCATCAAAATGTATATAGCGTCATTTGCATCGACACTTTCGTTGCCATCCATATCGCCAGCTGTATATGGTAGCGGATCAACAAAATTATCTTTGTAGCTATGACTACAAACATTGCAAGTATGCAAAGTATAACCTTGATTGGTTATAGTAGGTTCAATTACTACCGTACTATATTTGTGATCAATCATTGCTACATCGCGGACTTCGAAGTGGTCGCAACGGTCACAATCGTGTCGCTCACTTCCCTTTTCGATACAAGTGGGCGCTTTGGTCTGTGTCCACGTGCCCATGTTGTGACCAAGTGCGGGAACTGTATTTTGTGATATCAGTATCTCTCCGCACTTAGAACACTTCTTACCTTCCGTCAAACCTGTAGATGTGCAAGTAGGTGCTACTGCATCAAGAATAATAGTTTCCCAACGGTTGTGATCATGAGCAAGTGTTGCAATATGAGTTATTTCGAATGCATCACAATTATTACAATCACGGCGCTTTTCTCCTTGATCTGACTCTGTAGGCGCTTTTGTTTGTATCCACTCGCCGTAGCTATGACCTGTTGCGCTGATATAAGTATCTACGTAACTGTTGCCGCAAGCGGAGCAGGTATGTGTAGTGTAACCTTGTTCGGTGCAAATCGGTTTTGTGACTACTGCTTTATAACTGTGTCCAAGAGCATTGACGTAGCCATCAATATAGCTGTCGCCGCAATGACAAGTGTGGGTGGTGTAACCCTTGTCAGTGCAAGTGGGTTTGGTTACGACAGAGCTGTAGCTGTGGCCCGTGGCAGAAATCTCGACGTAGGTCGAATAGTCGCAATGAGAACAAGTCTCGTATGCGTCCCAGCCGATCGCGGTGCAAGTTGCACTCTGGACAGAATGCTTGATTATGTCGTGACCCAGAGCCTTAACTTCGCGTGTTTCAAAGTGGTCACAAGCATCACAGTCTCTACGCTCCTCGCCAGCAGTGATGCAAGTAGGCTTGGTCGTAGCTACCCACGCGCCGAAGCTGTGGCCGAGGGCGTTGACGTACGAATCAACATAATTGTCGCCGCACGCGCAGGTATAGGTGGTGTAGCCCTCTGTCGTGCACGTAGGTGCGGTGATGACAGTGGAAGAAATATGATCTGGGTAGGTCATGATTCCTTTGGCACGAATGATCACATCTCCGGTAACGGACGTAATGCGGATTTTGCCATTGGCATAGCACTGCTCTGTTATATCCTTGCCGTCCATCGTGACCGAAACCTCCATGCTTGCATAGATATCATCCAAAACAAGCTCTGCTTCAAACGATTCGCCCGGCATCACACTCACAGTCGTATCGGAGTCAAACATCGCACGTTCTATCGGATTTGCAATTGTCTGATACCCCAGATTACTCGGATGTGTCCCGTCGGTGGTGAATCTTGCGCGGTTGTAGCCTTCAACCGTGCCGGCAAAGGTTCCCTTTCCGTTTCCTTGAACCCATCTGCCATCGTCTCTGTGGGGGTTGGGGTATTCTACTCTTTTTTGGTCTACACCGTAAAACCAATACGGCAGGTCGCTGAAGTCCATACAGGACATGCCCCATTTTTCAGCTAAAGCGTTGACGCCGTCTCTGAGAATCTTTCTTGTATTGTTGGTGCCGCTGACGTACGGGTTCACAATGACAATTTTCGCTTCGGGATATTTATTTGTCAGATATTCCAACGTATTATTGTAAGCGCCCAAGAATGTTGTATTTTCGGTATCGTCAACCGTTCCGACATACTTTGCAAAGAAATATTCCGTATTATCCGAATATTCCACTCCGCCAACCGAGCCAAAAGCTGCATCGCAGGCTGCCTTCTGCTGTTCGTTAGCAAAGCCCTCGGTGCCTATCTGAGACTCCTTGATCGGATAGCCAAGCTCTTCTCCATACATTTCCGTCAGCCAGAAGTCACGTTGCTGCACGGGACCGTAAATCGCATCGTTATATCCGAAGAAAATAGTGATGTAGTCCCATGCAACGCCTTCCTTGAGCTGCGTCATTCTCTCGTCCACAAAAGGAAAAGTTCTCATGGACGTTCCGCCGTATCCTTTGGGATAGCAATGATGCAGCGTAGTGCCTCCGTAACCGTAATTTGCCCATTGCAAATGATTTCGCTCGGCAATATAATACGCATAGTTCTTTCTCGCATACGTTGTGCCGCTGTATCCGTCAATGGGATAGTATGGATCATCTGTGCTGATATCTTCCACCAATGCGTGATTTGCATGCGTGATGGAGTCACCGATGGCTGCATAGTATCCGCCATCCTGAGGAGCTTCCGACCATGCCATATCGGCACTTACACCTGACAGCTCCATTTGAATGCCAAACACGCTTATTGGCTCGATCACCTTGGTTTCGTAGTAGTCACAGCTGCTGCAATCGCGCCTTTGTTCCCCCTCGGTTTCAAAGGTTGGTACGACGGTTTGGTACCACTCACCCATAACGTGACCCGTTGCCTCGGTAAAGTCGGCTTCGTACTCGTCACCGCACGCGGTGCAGGTATATACCGTCCAGCCGCCTTCCTCGCAGGTTGCGGGAATGGTGACGGTGGTGTAGGTGTGGGTGCAGTAGTCTTCCCAAACCTCCAGATAGGTCATTTGATCCGTACCCAACGCAAAGCCGCCGCACGACAGATGCGTAAATACCAGATCCTTGCCGGACAAATAGTTGTTATTGGTGCTTTGCAGCGAATCGTTGATGATCAGATTGGTTGCAGTTCCCACCCATACGTCGTCCACGTAAATGTGGATGGTATTGCTTCCGTCCTCATTGAGCACGTTTTGGAAGCAGTATACGTGAGGCTGCGTCCAATCCACGGCAATCTCGGATTGCTTGAGACCGTAGTTCTGATACAAGCCGTCCTTGTATTCGCCAATGGAGAGCACACCCGTTCCCGATTTGCTCTTGAAGAAATAGAACATGCCTTCCACCGCGCTTTGAGACGAGGTAAGTGCCATGAAGCGCGTTGCTTCAACGCTGTTGAATTCCACGCGCCACTCTTTATCGTGTCTTAAAACGATGGACTCTTGCAGCGCGTAGAATTTTTGTCCCGATACGGGTTGAGAGAGTGCGTTTTCACGGAAGGTTTCGTTGCCAACGGACTCCATGATGCCGTTGTCATTGAGTTCAAAGCGGTAATTGGAAAGCGGACGACCCACGACCGAAACGGACGCGCTGCCAATATTTGCCGTCAATTGACCGCCGTAATTGGTTTTATCCAACAGATCGTAATAATCATACGTCAGATTGCCGCCAAGCGTATAGGTCACGTTCTTGGATTCGTAGCAAGGAGATACCAGCGGCACTATCAACGTGCCCGACGCACCGATAAGACAGGATTTAATCGAGTCTACCGTTTGATATCCCGTCCAATCCACAAACTTGACAGTCACCTCGACCCGGGGCTTTTCCACGACCCCAAGCACGTACAGCATATTCCGTGCCGCTTCTCTACCCACCTCGTTATATCCGACCTGATAATAGTGAATTGAATCCTTGACCTGAGCAGGCGTTGTGGGCGTGTACCACGCTGCCGACTGCACTTTTTGCGTGGGATAGTTAATTTTTCCGTTTTCATAGTGTGCAGCAAAATACTCAGCTACACCGTCGCTGCCGTCAGGCATGGTGACCCAATCCTGCGCCAGCGTGCAAACAAAATGAATGTCGGGATAATCCGGGGTGCTTGCCAACCAGATCTGCGCAACGCGCGGTCCGCGCATCTCCAGCTCCTTGAAGGTGGCAAAGAACTGCTCCGACTCGTCCGTGTACGTGCCCTTTCTGTATCCGGTTGCATTTTCATGCCCTGCCATGACCAGAACGATGCCGCCAAACTCTACGGTTACGTCTGCAGTGGACGCGTTCATGTCTGCGTCAAACGCCATTTCCTCTTTGAGTGCCTGATGCATGGCGATATACTTTTGCGCATACCACTCTGCCGTTTTAGTCTCGTCGGCACAGCCCTGACACCAATAATACCCCATGCGGGACATGGTATAGTGCCCTGCCTTGATCTCTTTTTGCAGTACGGATTGGCACGCATCCATCAATGCAGCTGCTTCCTCGAAATTGCTCTGTCCGCGCTGCCAGCTGGAAATGCTTGACGCACCGTGTGCCGCGTTGACAATCCAGACCTTTTCCCCGGTTTGCTGTACCCACTCGTATGCAATACCGCTATCCATGCCGTATTTGCCTGCGCCGCTCTCTGTCAGCGAGTTGACGGGGTACTTGCTTAGTTTGGTATCGGTGCCGTTCACGTTGACCGTACTGTACGCTCCCGTCAATGCCGAGGGAACGTAATTGCTTGCGTTGTCCACGGTCAAGCCTGCGTCTCCGCTCAGTCCGTTGGCTTCGGCATAGGTGGAATATACCTGCCCATCCTCGCAAGCGATTGATTGGTTGGCGTTTCCAACCATGCCCTCCGCATTGCTCTGCCCGATCACAAGGATCAGGGAAAGCGGTGCGGGGCTTACCGTAATTTCATAATACGTATCGCCAATGCGTACCTTTGCCGTGCCGATACCGGTGGCGATGAGGGTATCGCCCCTCAAAGTCACAACAGCCGTGTCACGCACCGTATTTTCTGCCACGCCATAACCAACTTGGTAGGAGGTGGGCTTTCCGGCATCGACAATCTCCACCGTCTTGCCGGACACATCGTAGTGATCGTCATAGCGGAGAGAAATGCTGTTGGGGATTTTTGCCCCACAGCCGGTGCAAGTACCATTTGCGTAGCTGTGTCCTGTTGCATCCAGCAAGTCAGCCACATAGCTGTCGCCGCAGAGGGTACAGGTGTGGGTGGTGTAACCTTGCTCGGTACAGGTGGGGGCGGTGACGGTGGATTCATAGTGATGCAATCGGTTCAGGAAATAAAGCTCGTTCTCATCGCTGTTGTTCCACATGGCAACATTGACAGCAATCGCTCCCTCGGGGGCGATGAGATATCCACCGTTTTTAGAGAATTCCGCATAGCATTCCGCTGGGGTCATTGTTTTTGCAACACCGTATGCGCTGAAGAAGGTCGCGCGGATTCCGTTGGAAGAAGCGTGTCCGTTTTCACCTGCTTTCCCCCATGCGGTCGCAAAAATCCTATCACCAGGTTCGACGGGAATAGTTACCGATTTAACTGTTCCGTTGCTGTAAATCGACCAGTTCGTTCCGCTCGCAAAATAATATTTGTCGTGTTCAAGAACATTCCAGAGGTTGAGTCTGGAGCAAACATTTTCCGGAAGGTCGGAATAATGCGATGCAAGGTCATATTTCTGCCATACACTTTCAACTTCTTTTGTTTCGGTTTCGCCGCAGCCGGAGCAGGTTCTCAACTCAGTAACAGGTTCGCCTTTTCCGGGGATTTCCTTCATCTCCCATCCAGACCATTCATGGGTGTGGCTGTTTTTTTCGCAAATTCTGCAGATTCCGGAATCGGTATCATGTTCACGGTCAAGAAGATAAATTTCGTTCTCGTCGCTGTTGTTCCACATTGCGATGTTTACCGCAACGGCATTTTCCGGTGCAACAAGATATCCGCTGTTTTTAGAAAACTCTGCATAGCATTCCGAAGGGGTCATTGTTTTTGCAACGCCGTATTTGCTGAAGAAGGTAACACGAATTCCATTTGCGGTAGCATGTCCATTTTCAACGGCTTTTCCCCATGCGGTTGCAAAAATCTTATCGCCGGCTTCAACCGGAATTGTTACGGAATAAACGTTTCCGCTGCTGTGTTTTCCCCAGTTCGTGCCGTTTTCAAAATAGTATTCGTCATGCTCAAGGATGTTCCAGAGGTTGAGTCCGGAGCATACTTTTTCCGGAAGCGTGCTCAGATGTTCTTTATAATGAACACCGGGTTCCGTTTTGATTACGGAAACGTTTTTTCCGTTTACAGAAAGAGTTCCTTCTCTTTCCGCGCTGTCAGCAATCAGGTCATAATAAACATATTCAAGTCCCTCGGTCAGCCCAATTTTAACGTTCTTCGCCTCCCAAAGGGGATAAACCTTCGGAACAACAAGTGTCCCGCTGTTTCCGGTGGTGGAAGCAGGAACTTCTGCAACTTCGCTAAAGCCATCCCAGCCGAGGAGCTCAACCTTAGTATCAACCTTCGGTACTTCGATTTCGCTAAGCATGATAAGCGCGTTACGAACTGCTTCCCTGCCAATTTCGTTATATCCTATCTGGTTGTAGTGGATGGAATCGTGAACGGCCTTCGGAGTTGTAGGTGTATACCAGGAAGCCTTTTGCGCTGCCTGTGTAGTGTAATCCACTGTTCCGTTGGGATAGTATGTCTGGAAATACGTAGCAACACCATTCGTACCATCGGGCATCCAGACCCAGTCATCGCCGATGTTGCAAACGCCCCAAATATCCGGCAGATCCGGATTGTTAATCATCCAGTACTGGGCAACACGGGGGCCGCTCATGCGCAGATCTACAAAAGATTCATGGTATGCGTATGGATTTGAAACGGTGTATGCACCATCCCGATAGCCGGTCGCAGTGCTTCCAACACGAACGGGAATAATGCCGCCAAACTCAAATGTCTTGTCGGCAGTTGCAGGATTGCTGTCATGGTCGAATGCCAATTCATCCTTGAAGCCTTCATGCATCGCCAGATACTTTTTCACATACCACTCGGCAGACTGCGCACGGTCACTACAGCCCTGACACCAGAAATACCCCATGTGAGAGAGGGTATAGTGGCCAGCCGCAATTTCCTTTTGCAGCGTCTGTTGGCAAGCGGTGAACAGAGCCTGACACTGCTCGTATTCGGTTGTGCCGGGCTGCCATACACTAATCGATGTTCCACCATGCGCGGCGTTAACAATCCAAACCTTTTCACCCATCTGCTTGACCCACTCGTAGGCAAATCCACTGTCGGGACCGATTTTGCCTGCTCCGGCTTCCGTCAAAGAATACACCGGATAACCGCTGAGACAATCGGTGGTGCCGTTAACGTTGATGCTGCTGTATGTGCCGGTCAGCGCGCTGGGAGCAAACATGGTAGCATTGTTCACCGTCATGGCGGTGTTATCCGCGCCTCGGTCATCGCCGTAGGTCGCATATACCATGCCGTCAGGGCAGATAATGGACTGGTTTGCATTGCCTTCGCTTCCACGCATATTGCTCTGTCCGATGAGAAGCAAAAGCGAAATCGGCGCCGCTTCAACGGTGATTTCGTAAAGAGTTCCGTCAATGCGTACTTTCGCCTTTCCGATTCCCGTTGCGATGAGTTTTTCGCCGTCAAGAGTGATTACCGCGTCGTCAAGGGTTCCTTCCGCAACGCCGTAGCCGACCTTATAGGAAGTGGGTTTTCCCGCATCAATAATTTCAACGGTCTTTCCGGAAACGTCATAGCGGTCGTCGTAACGGAGGGAGAGGGGTTCGGTTTCTTCCTCCTCGGGAATAATTCTGATGTAATCGATTTCTCCGGTCACAAGGAAATTCGGAAGTCCGGTGCAGCCGAGATAGTTGAAAACAAAATCTCCCGAAAGGGGATATGCGCTCATATCATAAGTGCCGGAAGCACTGCTGTTTATGAAACCTTCCTTCTGCAGGTCGGAAACAATAAGCTTTCCATTTTTCCAAAGGCTCAGAATGCTTCTGTCATTTTTAGAATCATAAGTATTGGTAATTCCGAAAGCATCGCCGGAAGCGAAAGTTGTTTCTTCGGTGAAATAGTTGTAATATCCCTTGCTGTCCTTATAATCTGAAATCATAACATTTCCAACAAAACTGAAATATACAGCTTTTGTTCCGACAACGCTTTTTGCGGTATTGCAAAGCAGGAATCCGGTGGTATCTTCCGTAACTTCGCCGAATTTCCATTCAATACTCCAGTTTTTCTTCTCACTGAGTCGAATTGATTTTTCGAGTTCAAGATGAACGGCGGTTGCCTTGAATTTTCCGTCCTTGAGAACGTAACTTCCGAGCAAAGCTTCACCAAAGGAGTTCACAACTTCTCCGTTTTTATCCCTTGCATTTAGGTCCTTTTCAAAATCCCAGAAATACATCTTCGGGGGTTCAGGAGAATTATCAACAATGCTGTAAACAACGCTTCCGGAAGTTCCGAAAACAGGGCTGTATGTAACGGTAATTGTGACGTCTTCATATTCCCGCAAAATTTCGGTATCGACTGTTCCAAAAGTGTCCGTTCCCGCTGCGATGACTTTGCTTGTGATATCCTCATTTACGCTTTTCACCTTTATCTGGAGCGTCCCCGCGACACTTCCGCAGGATGCTCTGAACGCAAGGTTTTCGTTTATTTCGGTAATATCAATGGTAATTATATCGCCGGTTTTACCGATTCGCGCCGCTTCTGCTTTGCCGGACGTATCGGTTTGTACGATGGCAAAATCCTCGCTATGGAGCGCCTGGTACATATGATAAGCTGCATCCGCGCCAAGGATTCCGTAGCCGAATTTTCCATAATGGCATTTGTTGTTGGAACCGTAAAGGGTCTTCATGGTGGTGGTGAGAATACCATCCTTTAAGATCGCCGCGTTTCCATAGGAATCGTTCAGTTCGCCGTCTTTTCCGTATTCTTTCAAAAGCGTGATGTAATTACGGATATCAACGGAATGTTCAGTTGTTTCGTTGCCCTCCCAGTTTTCGGTAATGGTGGACGCCATAAACATATCCGCATTGTTGTTGATCATCTGAAGCTGGGCGGTCAAAGATCCACTATAGCCCAAATCATGATGTTCGGCAGTATTACCTGTCGTGCCCCATCTCAAACGGAAAAATGCCACGTATTCCGCACCGGCATCCTTGAGCTTGTTCCACATCGCCATATAGAGCTTTGTATATTTCTCAGGAGTCATGGAAACGTCGGATTCGCCCTGGAGCCAGTAAATTCCGCTGTTCACGATTTCGAATTTATCGCTGTTCTGCTCGTAATATGCGATGCAGTTTCTGAGCATTGTTGCGGTGCCGTCCGTTCCGGAGGTATCCGTTTCCGACGCTGCCCATTTTACAATGGACTGTCCGTTTTTGCTGGTAACCCCCTCCTGCCAAACCATAACGTTTTTGACAGGATCACCTGCGTCAACGCTTTGGGCGTAAAGCTCCGCAAGAAGCGGCGTGTGGAAGCCCATGGAGGGCGCGGTGTAATCCACCGGTGCCGTTGCACCGTTTTTCCACCAATATGCAGTTCCAAGGGGGCAAATAACGTCAGAGGTCGCGTTGGCAAAATGGTTTCCTGCGTTGCTCTGCCCCATGATCACGACGATGTTGACCTTGGCTTTTTCAACGGTCACGTCATAAAGCTTGCCGTCAATATATACCTTTGCCTTTCCTACACCGATGGCTCTCAGCGCATCATTTTCAACGGCAACAATAGACGTGCCTTCAACGATTTCAACGGTCTTACCCGACACGTCGTAACGGTCGTCGTAACGGAGGGAGAGGGGTTCGGTCTTTTCCGGAATGGCAAATTCCGTATTGATTTCGAGTTTTCTCAAAATTCCGTCAACGGAGGCATAATAAATCGTTCCGTCCATTGGGTCAACGCTTATCATTTCCGGTTCGTTGGTGATTCCGATTTCACCAAAGCTGATGTTCTTTTCAATTTCACCATTTTCCGAATCGATCACCTGAAGATATGGCAGAACGGAGGATCCTTTTCCGATTCCGCTTACCGAAAGGATTTTTCCGCCGTAATAACAGCATCCCTGGATAACGACAAGATGCTCCGTATCGAACATTTCTATAATATCGGTGCTTTCGAGGGTCACAAGATTGCAGCCGTAGGTTTCGTTATAAATTCCGTCGCCGATTTTTGGCAAATCGAATTCAAAGAACCTGGTCTGTTCTTCACCGTTACGGAGAACAAAAGCCCAGAGTTTGTCTTTATCGGTATCAACAACAAAGTTGCCGTAAGGCAGATAGTAAGGATATCCGTTGTCCTCCGCGGAATTCCACAAACCATAATCATCGGTGAAGCCGATTTTTATTACCTGAACAAACTCGCTTCCAAAAACTCCGTTTTTCTCTGTGATTCTGTAAACACAGCAGGTACCCTCTTTTTTGTCTGCATAGCCTTCCCAATAATTGTTATAAATATTTACATAAAGAAGCGGATATTTATCCCCTTCCGCGTAAAATTCATTTCCGAAGCAGACGGAATTTGCGTGTGGATTGAGAATGCTCACCTTATCAACTGTAAAACTTCCGATTTTCGTTTTTGTTTCAATGTCATAAACATTGCAGTTCCCGGAATTGTTGAAAAGAAAAACTTTTTTGTTACAAACCGCGCCGTCCTGACAGCTGTTCATTGTCATTATGTTTGTTGCCTTAAGTTCAGGCTCCGGAAGTTCAAATTCTTCGCCTTTTTTATAAACCCTTACTCCGGATTTTTCGACAGCATCCATGGTGAAATCCGCAATCGGGTCTTCCCGGAAAATGAGTTTCATATATTTCGTTTCCGGATATTTTTCGATTATATCTTCCGTATAAAATCCGTTGGTGACGAAATATCCGGTTTTGTCCGGGTTTCCGTTTCCGAGGTAATTGAGATTTTCGTCATACGCAAGATATCCCACCGCATAGCCTTTTCCGATTCCGACACCAACGTAATCTTCAACCGGAAGATAGCTGATACAGCGGATAACCTGCTCACGGACGAAGGTGATTCCGTTTTTTGCATAGAGCGAACCCATTTCCCAGATTACCGGTCCGTACTCCGCATCGTAAAAACGAACTCCAGAATCAGGAATCATATCAACGGTCATTTCTCCGTTTTTACCGCGCCAGAGTGCAACGCGGAAATAAACTCCTTCCGGATAGCGGATAAGCATTTCTTTGGTGGAAATACCCTCCCCGCTAAGAAGAAAGTTTGCGGTAAGGTCCGCTTTTCCGTTGCCGAGATAGTTATAATCCTTATCATACACAAAATACGTAAGGTAGTGTCCGCTATTGAGGGTTATTCCGGAATAATCAGAAAGTTCAAGATAACCCTTGTTCCTTACAACGTTCGGATAATCCCTTTCGATTCCGGTGGCCGCGGTGATGGTACCCTGTTCCCAGCGGGGATTTGTTCCTTCGCCGTTTTCCCAAACTTCAACATATTCAAGGCTACAGTAATTTATTGGACGGACAACGGTTCCCATATATCCGAAAGAAAAATCTTTTCCGGAAACCCAATCCGAAGTGTTGCCCGTATCTTTTTTGCTTCCGATAAAATGTCTGTTCATCGGAGCAATTTCTTTTCCGTCGATATAAAGCCGGACCATGTTTGAACCGTCCTGTGCAATGCGATTCTCAAGACGGTAAACATGCCGCTTGGTCATATCAAGTCCAAGTTCCTTCGTAGCGATTCCGTAGTTGTTATACTGCGTTCCGTCATGTTCTCCTATTGCGAGTAGTTCATAATCCGTGCCCGAACGGAAAATAAATTTAGAATCTTTGGCTCCGGCTTTTTCTGTGTTTGCAAAAAGCGTTGCGTCCCAATTTCCGGTAACTGCCCATTCCATTACCCAGGGTTTATCGTGGTTGAGATAAATTTCATCCGCAAGAGAATATTTAACTCCGGAGAAAATTCCGCCGCTGATGCTTCCCTCAAGAAGGGTCAGTTTGTTTTCGGAAAAACCGTTTTCGGTTACAGAATCAAAAACATCATCTTTCAGCTCCCAGCGGAAATTTTTTGCGCCACGTTTTGCGGAAATTTCAATATCGCCGGTAATTTCTTCAATGAAGATTTTTCCTCCGGAATAAACCTCATCGGTAATATCTTCTCCGTCCACCTTTACGGAGAGGGTATATCCTTCCGGAAGTTCAATTTCTGCGCTGTAACTTCCGCCGAGGAGTACAGCCTGTTCTTTGACTGTACCGTCTTTGGAGGTAACGTGGTGGATTTCCGCTTTCTCGCCAAGCATTACGGAAAGCACTTCGTTTGTGATCTGATCCATTCCCAATGCATTGGGGTGGGCGCGCTTATCGCCCATATATTTATCAAAAAGTTCAATTTCTTTCGGAATTGCCTTTTCAAGGTCAACAACCGGGAAACCAAAATCTTCCGCTATGGCATGGAGTTCCGCGCAGTATTCCGTGGGCTGACCCGCATCCGGATAGCTGTCGCCGGTATAGTCCGTTTCGCGCCTTGCGGTGGAAGTCATGCAATAGATTTTTGCATCCGGATAACAGTTCTGAATTTTATGTAAAGTTATCACATAAGCTTCGCAGGTCGTGGTCGGAACTGCATAGCTGAAAGTTCCATCGCCGTTATCGGTGATAATTGCGGAATAATCAACATCCTCCGCCTTTCCGAAGGTATCTTTATAATAGGCAAAATCGTTTCCTCCGATATAAACCCAGATCACCTCCGGTTCTTCGCCGGTATGGTCGTTGTGAAGGTTGACCGCTCTACTGCCGTATGTTACGGAGGCTTCGCCCTTCCTCGGCTGGAAAACGCAGGAACCGCTCCAGGAGTTATTGACAAGAACTTCCATTCCAAGGGCATCGGCGGCCTGCTGCCACCAGGTATCCTTGCGATAAACTCCGTGCCTTCCTTCGGTGTAATAAACGTCATTTTTACCGATGGTGGAGTTTGCGTTGGTGTCGTTTGAAACACCATCATAGGTAGAAGCACTATGGCTAAGAATAGAAACTTTCTTCCCAGCAAATGGATTTACATCCTGCTCCACATTTTCCGATCCAACAACAATTGCTGATTCAGCATCATCGATTGCATGTATTGAAAGCAGAGGTGTCAAACCATAAGCCATAACCACTGCCATGAAGAAACTAAATATCCTCTTAAATAATATCTTCATAAAATCCCTCATAGTTTTCTTTCAACGTAAATTTTACACATTATATATCTAAATTTAAATTATACATTATATTTCATTGAAAGTCAATTAAAAAGTCACTAAATTGAAATAAAGCTTTCAAACTTTATGAGGAATACATAATTTTAAAAATCTTAATTTTTACTCCCCTGCACTGTTTTTGCCAAGCCTTGATTTCCCCGAGTACTGCAATCTTTGTTTCGTCGAGTCAATGGAGGGCAAAAAAAGCGAACACCGACAAGGCAAACAAATGTTGCTTTGTCGGTGTTCTTTGTTATTTTATCACTTACGTGATAATGAGTGGTGGAGGCGAGGGGAGTCGAACCCCTGTCCGAAAATTCATCAATATAACTTTCTCCGGGTGCATTATGTCTTTTAGCATTCCCCTAGGCAGCCGCCGACACACAGGCTGCTGCTTCAGGTAGCCATTTGATGCGTGATCCGTTCAATGGCGAAACACGAATGCACGTTCACCGCTAATTGACGCTCAGTCCGAAGCCGCGATATTCTTCGGAGGAACGGGCTGTCTTATGACAGCGGCACCGCTTACGCGGCCATTGCTACGTTATTGTTAGCGTTTAATTTTAAGTTGAGCAGTTTAAGAGATTGCTCGGCTCTACCCGCTTACCATACGTCAAAATCCCCGTCGAAACCTTTACGCCCCCATATCAAAAATCACTGTAAAGGTAATATGACCAAAAAATGAGAGAAGAATAATTTATTTGTGATAAAAAATCAATATTCTTTACTTTTATCTCTCATTCTGCGGTCTATTTCGCGAGCCGATTCTTTGGCGGCTTCGGAATCACGTTTATCATAAAGCTTTTTACCTCTGCAAAGTCCCACTTCCATCTTAACATTGGAACCTGAAAAATACAACGCAAGTGGAACTAATGTATATCCTTTTTGATTTACAAGGCCACCCAGTTTAAGTATTTCTTTTTTATGCATCAACAGTTTTTTATCACGCAATGGTTCTCTATTAAATATATTACCCTTTTCATACGGACTTATGTGCACACCTACCGCAAAAAGCTCCCCCTTGCATATTGTACAATATGAATCTTTAAGATTCACTCCTCCGGCGCGTATACTCTTGACCTCTGTGCCATAAAGAGCAATACCGGCTTCATACTTTTCGTCAACAAAATAATCGTGCCAAGCTTTTTTGTTTTGCGCGATAATCTTGCCCTCAGACCTCTTTTTGTCAGCCATAAAGCCCCCCTCCTTAATAAATATAAACACCGTAAGTATTATACAACATCATTAGAATAAAATCAAGTATTTTTTTGCGACATATTATTCATTTTAACCACATCTTTTACAAGCCCGCTCCTTGCCATTAGAAATAGCATCAGATTCACTTCCGCTTATTATATTCTTTGAACGAGTCAATGAACTGCAGTCTTTTTTCTTATGCCAAACACTTCCGCTTTCGGTCCAATAAACTATCTCTTCCACGAACCCGCTGTCTTCAATTACAGTAATATCAACCACTGGCATTGATGTTGACGAGGATTGTTCAACCAAATCATCAGTCGTATCACCTACATCATCTGAAGTATCGGTAGAATTTAATACTGTCGAAGAAGCGTTTTTATCCTCAACAAGCTGCTGTGATATCTCTGCCATATATTCCGGTGTTAATATTTCACCACCACTAATTGACTCAGAGTCTGCCAAATATTCCGAGCATCCACAACATATCACAAGAGCAAATGATATTATTAAAGGAAAAAATATACGTTTTATCATATCTCCTCCGATTCTGTCAACATACGTTCTAACAAATTAACCTTATCAGCAGAATATTCATATGCACCCTTATAATCGCCCATTTCACGCGAGCATATCTCAAGATCAAGAAAAACAGTGTAAAGAATCGGATCCGCTATTCGTTCCTGCATATTTAAGATTTGTTTTAAAAAAAAATGAGCCGTAGAGTAATCATTATTCATCATCGCATAACGTGCTCGTATATGCACCGACAGCGGTGTTTCCTGTAAAGAACAGTAATAGTCCATTATCTCCTTTATAATACCGTCATTACCATTCTCTAATTTTTCAAGCGATAAAATATATTTACATATATAATCATTTGGCAAAATTTCATAATACTCATCAACTTCAGAAATATCAATCAATAACATTGGCGATATACGATGTAAAAATCTCATATACACCGCAGATTCAGATTTTATAAATCCATTGCTATAAAATGTTTGTGAATCATATTCTATAGCTTCTTCAAAAAACCTTACCGCAGAACGAAGTCTTCCAAAGAAAAATTCTTCTTTAGCTATACCTATATCGCACCTCGACAAAATAAAACATATCTCATCGTCATTGCATTTTGTAGATAAACAAAGATCTCTGCAAATTTTATAATTTCCATCTGTAAAAGCTCTTTTGATATTATCCATATGATATATTTTTTTATATATCAATTCCCCTTCACCATCTGCCAAAAGATAACCAACTGGGACTTTTAAACGCTCGGCTATATAAACTGCGGTAGATAACGATGGCTTAACTGCGCCATTTTCAATTCGACTGAGCATATTTCGAGTCATATAATCTCCCGCCAACTGTGATTGCGTCATATACTTTGCTGCACGTAGCTGTTTAATTTTTTCACCTATATCCATATTTTATCGTCCTTTGTGGTATTCTTATATAAGCATATCATAAAAACCAATTTTATTCAATATTTTTTTGTAAAAACTATTTCACTTATTCAAAAAATGTTGTATAATAATAGCAACATTAAAGTAAAGGGGCGATTAATTATGGAAGAACTCAAAAAACGTATAATAAACGACGGTAGGATTTATCCCGGTGGTATTGTTAAAGTTGATAGCTTTCTTAATCATCAAATGGACATTAATCTTATAGATCATATAGGTCTTGAATTCTACAATCATTTTAAAGACCAAAATATAACAAAAATAATGACTATAGAAGCATCAGGTATAGGAATCGCATGTCTTACTGCTCGGCACTTCAATACACCGGTAGTATTCGCCAAAAAGAACGAATCCAAAAATATGTCTGATGACGTATATACTACAGAAGTGTTTTCTTATACCAAAGGAAAGACTTACACTGTCAGAATAGATAAAAATTACATACAAGCTGATGACAGAATCTTAATCATAGACGACTTTCTCGCAAATGGGCAAGCAATGTTAGGCCTTATAGATATTGCCGAACAAGCCAATGCAACGGTATGCGGTGTAGGAATATGTATTGAAAAAGGCTTCCAAAACGGAGGAAATTTAATAAGAAGCCGAGGAATAGACCTGTATTCGTTGGCAATATTAGGAGTAGATGAAACGGGAAATCTTATTTTTATGGATAAATGAGTACTTTGTTGTTAAAATTGATCGCCTGCACAACAATGCTGGTCGATCACATTGGATGGTTCTCTTTTCTAGGATATCCGCAATTAGGTAACCTTTTGAGAGCATTCGGCAGAATATCATTCCCTATTTTCGCCTATCTCATAGCATTTGGATATAAAAAAACTCATAGCAAATACTTATATTTGTTAAGATTAATCATTGTTGGATGTATATCAGAAATACCTTATAATTATTGCTTTATAAATGAGTTATCTTTTAAATTCAATAACGTATATTTCACCCTTGCACTGGGACTTATATCAATTATAGTATACGACTTAATGATATCTAAGTCTAAATTTCAAAAATTTGCGCTTATTCCCCCCATATTGTTTGCACTTCTTGCATCTTTGATTGGCACAGATTACGGAACATACGGAGTTCTATTGATTTTTTCATTTCATTTGTATAGGAACAGTAAAATCAGCATACCTATTTTGTGCGCACTGTTCTCTTGCAGATCAATATTTGACGTCCTTCTTTCTAATCTTATTAATTCTACTCAACTTCCTTCCGCTCAAATTACAACGTGGAGTAAAATGCAACTATTTGCTGTTTTTGCAACAATTCCCATTTTATGTTGTGACGGTTCTCTCGGTTGGACTCCTAAAACAACGGCAGGAAAAAAGCTTATTAAATATTCATTCTATGTCTTTTATCCATTACACTTACTTGTTATAGGTATAGTCGTGAGGCAATTTATAATGCAATAAATCAGTTCACAAAACAGAACCGTTCGGCAATGCCGAACGGTTCTGTTTTGTATTTGTGATGTAAAATTACATTCCACGCTTCACATATGTTGTATGAAGAAGTTCATGTGCCTTGTGGCTGTTAGGCTCACCAAGGAATGTATCATACAGCTCCTTAATAGCAGGATTTTCATGAGACATACGCAGAGGCATATTAGCATCTATATTGTACAATACAGATGCACGCTTTGCACGAACATCAATTTTTTGTTTGGTATTGCCATCAACGATAGGCTGACCACCGCCATTTACGCATCCACCGGGGCAACACATAATCTCGATAAAGTGATAGTTCTTTTCACCACTCTTAACTGCATCAAGAAGATTTGCAGCATTCTTAAGACCGGAAGCAACCGCAACATTCAAAGTTACGCCCGCTACAGTATAGGACGCTTCCTTCCAGCCGTCGGTACCGCGAACATCAGTGAAGTCAAGCTTTTCAGGATTCTTTCCGGTAAGTGCAAATACAGCGGTACGAAGAGCAGCCTCCATAACGCCACCGGTAGCACCGAAGATAACGCCTGCACCGGTAGAAATGCCAAGAGGAGCATCAAACTTTTCATCAGGAAGACTGTTAAAATCAATGCCTGCCTGACGAATCA
Source organism: Eubacteriales bacterium (assembly GCA_045586785.1). Lineage (GTDB taxonomy): Bacteria > Bacillota > Clostridia > Oscillospirales > CAG-272 > UMGS1002. Next base: position 36,320 of record JAZNBA010000043.1, read on the forward strand.
TACGAGCAAGCTCGCGAGTGGTCAGTGCTATATCTACGTCTGCAACTCCTGCAGCGTTTTGATCTTCACGACCAATCTCAAACTTCTTAGCAGTGCAAGGCATAATAGATACGCTAACAATATCTTTAGGATCCCAGCCCATCTTCTGAGCATAGTATGTCTTCAAAACTGCACCGAACATCTGCTGAGGAGACTTGCAAGAAGAAAGGTTCTCAGTCATATCGGGATAGTAATGTTCGCAGAACTTAACCCAGCCGGGAGAACAAGAAGTAATCATAGGAAGCTTGCCGGTGTTCTTGAGGAATCTGCCCAAGAACTCATTAGCCTCTTCCATAATAGTAAGGTCAGCTGCAAAGTCTGTATCGAATACGTTATCAAAGCCCAGTCTGCGAAGAGCTGCAACCATCTTGCCTTCGCCATCGGTACCGATAGGTGCACCGAATTCCTCGGCAATAGCAGATCTAACAGAAGGAGCTGTCTGAACAACAACATGCTTGGTTTCGTCGGCAAGCGCAGCAAGCACCTTATCTGTATCATCAACCTCATGAAGAGCGCCAACAGGACAAGCAGCTACGCACTGACCGCAGTTTACACAAGCAGTGTCAGCAAGGCTCTTCTCAAATACACAACCGATTTCGGTATCAAAACCACGGTTGTTGGCACCGATAATGCCAAGACCCTGAATCTTTCCGCAAACAGCTACGCAACGACGGCAAAGAATGCACTTGCTGTTGTCACGAGCGATTGCTACAGAAGAATTGTCCTTGTGAGTCTCTGTAAAAGCGCCGGCATAGTTGGTATCCTCGACACCATATTCCAGGCACAGCTTCTGCAGCTCGCAGCTTGTGCTACGGATACAGGACAGACAATGCTTATTATGGTTGGAAAGCAATAACTCCAGATTCATCTTTCTCATCTGACGAACCTTGGGAGTATTTGTGAAAATCTCGGTTCCATCACGTTCAATAGGATATACGCATGCGGTTACAGGACCACGAGCGCCCTTAACCTCGACAAGACAAATACGGCAAGCGCCGATCTCGTTTATATCCTTAAGATAGCAAAGCGTAGGAATATCTATGTTTGCCATTCTGGCAGCTTCGAGAACAGTGGTTCCATAGGGGACCGAATAATCGTTGCCGTTTATTTTTATATTTACCATTTTGGTTTCCATTTTTTCTTTCCCCTTTCTTACTGTTTGGAAATTGCGCCAAACTTACAGTTGTCAATACATGCGCCGCACTTAACGCACTTATCGGCAGCTATAGTCAGCGAAGGAAGCTTGTGACCGGGAGCAATATATGTGGTCTTGGAGATTGCATCACCGGGACAATTCTTAGCACACTTACCACAGCCAATACACTTATCTGCGTCAATAACAAAATTAAGAAGGCTCTTACATACACCTGCAGGACACTTCTTATCAACGATATGAGCAATATACTCATCCTTGAAGTAACGCAAAGTGGAAATAACAGGGTTGGGCGCCGTCTGACCAAGACCGCACAGTGACGCGCTCTTGATATAGTTGCAAAGATCTTCAAGTCTCTGAATATCTTCCATCTCGCCGTTGCCTTCGATAATCTTATTGAGGATCTCAAGCAAACGACGAGTACCTACACGGCAAGGAGTACATTTACCGCAGGATTCATCGACGGTAAATTCAAGGAAGAAACGGGCAATGTCAACCATACAGGTGTCTTCATCCATAACGATAAGTCCACCCGACCCCATCATAGAACCGATCTCAAGCAGATTGTCGTAGTCAATGGGGGTATCGATAAGATGAGCAGGAATACATCCGCCGGAAGGACCACCGGTCTGAGCAGCCTTGAACTTCTTGCCGTTAGGAATGCCACCACCAATTTCTTCGATGATCTCACGAAGTGTTGTTCCCATAGGAACTTCAACAAGACCTGTATTGGTTATCTTACCACCAAGCGCAAATACCTTAGTTGCCTTGGACTTTTCGGTACCCATAGATGTGAACCATTGAGCACCTTTCAGGATAATCTGGGGAATATTTGCATAGGTCTCAACGTTATTAAGAACGGTAGGCTGACCGAACAGACCCTTTACTGCCGGGAACGGAGGACGAGGACGAGGCTCACCGCGATTACCCTCAATGGAAACCATCAGAGCAGTTTCTTCGCCGCATACGAATGCACCTGCACCAAAACGGAGCTGGATATCAAAGTTAAAGCCTGTACCAAATATATTTTTTCCAAGCAGACCGTATTCACGAGCCTGCTTAATAGCGATCTGAAGACGATGGATAGCAATCGGGTATTCGGCACGAACGTAGATATAACCTTCATCTGCGCCAATAGCGTATCCGGCAATAGCCATAGCCTCAAGAAGGGCGTGTGGGTCACCCTCCAAAATAGAACGGTCCATAAATGCACCGGGGTCGCCTTCATCGGCATTACAAGCAACATATTTCTTTACATTGCCGCGATTGCCGGAAGCGAACTTCCACTTAAGACCTGTGGGGAAGCCTGCGCCGCCACGTCCGCGCAAGCCGGAATCAAGCATAGTCTGAATAACCTCATCAGGGGTCATTTCGGTCAATACTTTACCAAGTGCAGCATAACCGTCAACAGCTATGTATTCGTTAATATCCTCAGGGTTGATAACTCCGCAATTGCGAAGCGCAACACGATGCTGCTTTTTATAAAACTGGGTTTCCGAAAGCGATGTAACAACATGCTTGTCGTCACCCTCGTGATATTCAAGTCTTGCTACGGGACGTCCCTTGAGCAGATGCTCCTCAACTATCTCAGGAATGTCCGTGGGCTGTACCATGCTGTAGAATGTGCCGTCCGGGTAGACGATCATAACCGGTCCCAAAGCACAAAGACCAAAGCATCCGGTAACAACGATCTTTATTTCTTCTGTAAGACCTTTAGCTTCAAGCTCTTTTTCGAGCGCATCTCTCAGTGCAAGGCTACCGGACGAAGTACAACCGGTACCACCGCAAATAAGAACATGTGAGCGTATCATTTGCTATATATCCTCCTAAAATTTTTACGTCAATTATTTGCCGATAGTATATTCATCAACTACTACGCCGCCTTTAAGGTGCTTTTCTACAACTTCAACAACCTTGTCAGCAGTCATCTTAACATAAGTTACCTTATCTTTTCCGTCCTCAAAAACTTCTACAACAGGCTCATACTGGCAAATGCCAATGCAACCTGTTTGAGAAACGATCACTTTATCGGTAAGTTTTGCTTCGCTAACCTTTTCTACGAAAGCGGACAAAACGGGACGAGCGCCGGCAGCGATACCGCAAGTTGCCATACCAACAACAACACGAATCTGACCGGAGCCTTCACGAATAGTAACCTTATCTTTCATTTTCTCTCTGATTGCAGCAAGTTCTGCTAATGATTTCATGCTATATTACCTCCGAATTATTTAATCATAAATATTGTTCTTTAAGGAACTCGGAAATCCATGCAATCACCTCAGGTTCACCGAGTGATACATCCTCACCGAGCACCTCGCGCATTTGACGCGTATCCAGTTCAACACTCTTTTCAGGCGTAATATGCCTAAAAACATAGTTGATCTCCGGATGCCCTTGAATTATCACACATATAGTTGATACGATATCGCCAATCGGAGTAAAATCAATATTGTTGGTATAGAAGGTTGCCTTAACACGAGTGCCGTGATTTATAGGATCATCATTAGCAGTTAACGATGATATTTCCAACCGTCCTCCGGCTTGCTCTGCCGCAAGCTTTAGCAACGGTATTCCCATCCCGACCTTGCGAGTCGTTCTGGTGGTATAGAACGGATTGGTAACACGTTCTACAATATCGGAACTCATGCCACAACCGTCATCTTGTATAACAAGCGTTAACAAATGATCGTTATCTTCAACAAGCGATATTTCAATATTATCAGCGCCCGCGGATATCGAGTTTTGAGTAATATCAAGAATATTAAGTGATAACTCCTTCATTGTTAATCTTTATATTTAGCAAGGATGCCGGGAACATCGGCAGTAGTCAAACGACCATATACGTCTCCGTTTACAGTCAAAACAGGCGCCAAGCCGCAAGCACCTATGCAACGAGTAGCTTCCAGAGAATACTTACCGTCACTGGATGTGCTTCCTACGGGAAGATTAAGTGCAGCTGAAATTGCATCTGTTATGTCACCTGAACCCTTAACGTAGCATGCGGTACCGAGACAGACAGCAATAGCATATTTACCGTCCGGATTAAGCTTGAACTGCGAATAGAAAGTAGCAATGCCGTAGATTTCTTCAACAGGAGCACCTGTCTCTCTTGCTATGATTTCCTGAACTTCAACCGGAAGATAGCCATAAATTTCTTGAGCTTCCTGGAGAATAGGCATCATTGAACCTTTTTCGCCTTTGTGTGCAGCAATGGCAGCAACAAGTTTTGCTTCCTGCTCCTTAGTGCCGCGAAACTCGACGGTGGTCAGTTTCTTTTTCATGTTTGAAAATTCCTCCTGAGTTTAATATAATATTTTTATTTTCGTTTGTTATTGTCCCGCTTTTATTAATGGGACAAGAAAGCACCAAAATGCTTGCATATCACTTAATTATATAACAAAAACTTTGTTTTGTCTATAGTTTTTTTAATATTTCTATAAATTTTGATAAAAATTTGTCATATTTTTGCATCATCGCCTCGCAAAAAAGAGACAACAGCACTTCTTATGCAGTCTTCGCCGGCAATGTCTCCCAACCCACTCAATACAGAGGGGGCTAAGGACATTTGATCCAATGCATGAGCATCTGAATTTGTAATTATATTCAAATTTGCTATTTCGGGATAAATTTCCTTGTACTTCTCGATATGAATTGAGTCATGAAATTCAACCGATGCAAAACCGGGCTCAACAGGAAAAGAACCGAGCACGCCTATCAAACCATTTGACTGTTTATCTATGTGTGCCGGAAATGCCGCTCCGCCGCGTTCGCGAACAATATTCGCGGCAGTTGTAATATCCAAATCGGTTGCTAAAATGAGTAACTCATCAACAGTACCCATTACCTCATCATCCTCATTCACTATCAGCTGCTCGCCAAATATATCCGGCCTGTTTTTAACCTTCATTCGATGTTTTTCAACAAATGAGTCAAATTCCATTGCCGCCTCTAAAGAGTCAAATAAACAGACCATGTGTATTTCCTCCATTGTAGTTAACTCCATTCCGGCAATGGGGACAACACCATAATTACGGCACGCCGCAAAGAACGCAGGGCAATTTTTGCATGTATTATGATCTGTAAGTGCGGCTATTTTCACTCCATTCAACATAGCCATACCTGCAATGCTTGAAGGTGTCATATCCACATCCCCACAAGGCGATAAACACGAATGCAGGTGTAATTCGTAAGGAAATACACTCATTATACTATCAAATTCTGTCCAACAGAACAAACAATATCAAACGCAGACGATTGGCTACGTAAAAGATTTATTCCCTGTTCATTTGCTTTGTCAATAACATCTTTGCTCACTTCGGCCCCCTCGGCTATAACAATAGCGCTGACCCCGGCAAGTGATGCTACCGCCAAAATGTTAATATTAGTCATAATAGTTACCCAAAGCTGACCGCACTCTGCGCGCCCCATAACCCAACTGAGAAGATCTCCCACGTAACCTCCTGAAATTTCCGCTTCGGGATCAGGCATCGAAAGCTTTTCCCAACCCAATTCATTAGCCATATTCAACACATTCATACATTTCCTCCGATATCATACAATCACAATGCGACATTTGATGCAAATTATTAAGAATGTTTTTTGGATATGTGATTTGATTTATCACTTATCTCCATTTTCGCCCAAGCTCACTTCTCCGCTTTCGCCAACTAATTCTTTGAATTTTTGACGCATTTTTATAATACAATCTTCTACAGTAGCCTCGCCATTAACAATATCTTCAGCCAATGCTTGACATGTAGGTGCACCACACGAACCACAATCAAGATCACACAAAGTTTCATGTATCTTTTGAATCTGTGCCATCTTTCTCATTGCTTCCAAACGATCCGAATGCAAACGCATAACAGGAGAATAGCTTACATCAGCATCCCACATAACCTCTCTGGGCAAGTCTTCTCCCTGCATGACCCCATGGATGCGGTTTAACGAAACAGGCAAATATCTCCTCAAGCTTTGAAGTCTTGCTTTGGCAATATAAGCATTTTCTACAGTAAGCGCTCCACCCACGCAACCGCCAGGACAAGAGTTGAGTTCGACAAACTCAAGCTCTCTGAAATTTTCTTTCTCAATCTCGTCCAGTACATGTATAACGTTTTCAATTCCGTCAGCCGCAAGATAGTGGTCATTCATTAGAGCAGACGATTCGCCGCCGCTTCCGGCCCAGCTTATACCGATAAGTCCCGATTGAGAGGCAGTTGTGGGGTTGTTTATTTTAGACATTTCTGACACAAGGGCAAAATATATCTCATTTATTGCAAGTACTCCGTCAATAGCACTCTTCTCAGTTCCTATCGGATTTTTTGCATATGATACTTTTGCCGGACACGGCGAAATAAACAACACACAAATATCCTCTTCTTTAAGGTCGGGATGCTGTTTTAACGCATTATCTTTTGCCATTCTCGCGGCAAGTTCGACCGGCGGCAAAATCTGTAGTACGTTTTCAAGTAAGCTTGGGAAACGTACACTTATGAGTCGCACTATTGCCGGACATGCAGAACTGATAACCGGCTTCTTGATTCCCGGCTTACGCATATACTGACGGGTAAGCTCCGAAACGAGTTCGGCGGCACATGCTACCTCATAAATTTCGTCAAAGCCGCAACGATACAAGCCACTGATAATGTAATCAATATCATCAAGCTTGTCAAACTGACCATATAGAGCCGGCGCAGGAAGTGCGATTTTATACTTATAGTCTTTATATTTTTCAAGCTTGTCGTGCAAAGCGCGTTTAGCCTGATACGGACAAACACGTATACATTCTCCGCAATCTATACATCTCTCATTTTTTATGACTGCCTTGCCGTTACGAACACGTATGGCTTCGGTCGGACATCGCTTAATGCAATGTGTACAGCCTTTGCACAAGTCTGTATTCAGTGTTACCGAATGCTGTACTCCACTCATATGTAAAATTTCCTTTCTTGGATCTGGTTGTGTAGTGATTTTTATTTCGATGCTCCGGTGACATTAAAATCCATTGTTACCGTAGTACCTTCTCCCACAACTGTTTCAATTTTCAAATCATCGGAATATCTCTTCATATTTGGAAGGCCCATGCCGGCACCGAATCCCAATGAACGTATATTATCTTTAGCGGTAGAAAATCCTTCTTGCATAGCAAGCTTTATATCGGGTATGCCGGGACCTTTATCGGCTAGCACAACTTTAACAGCATTATCCCAAACATATACCTCTGCTTCACCGCCATCAGCATGTATGACCATATTGATCTCGCCCTCATACATTGCAACAGAAACACGACGAATAGTCTCTGCATCAAAATCCAATTGTCGCAAAAGCTTTTTAACCTGTACAGACGCCTTACCGGCAGAAGTAAAGTCTTCACCATCTATACTGAAACGAAAACAAATAGGTTCACTCATTATGCTTCAACGCCTCCTCCTCGTAATCCATTTTCATAAAGCTGGCCGCAGGCGACATACATTCTCTCTGCTGTAGCGAGTACAACAATATCGCACTCCTCCGCCAACTGTATAACCTCTACAGGCGGCTTCTTGCCACGCACAAAAACAATGCATTTCATATCCATCATTTCGGCAGTACGTACAACCTGAAGGTTCACAAGGCCGGTAAGCAAAACCGCCTGCTCTTTAACAAAAGCAAGTACATCGCTCATCATATCACTACCACACGCCGAATGTACTTCACGGTCAATGTGGTCAGCACCGCAAAGGATCTCCGCATCCAGAAGCTCAATAATTTTTTTGATAGTCATACCAATATAGCAGCTTTCTGCCGGAACGAAAGCATTCTCCTTCAATGAAAATTTGGCGTCAAAAACACATCCGGCCAAAGACGCACTTATACTTATATAAATTATACAACAAATAATTGTTGTTGTCCAGTGCTTTTGTTAAAATAATGATAGAAAAGCTTATATATAAAACAGCGCCCACAAGTGAACGCTGAAATATTTGTCTTTTCAATTTTTGATGTAGGCGCACTATATCCATCCATTAAATAGCTCCGAATAAAGCATTGTATCAAAAATTGAACAAATACAATACCTTTGGGGCAATTAGTAATTATCGAACTGTTTTCAGCTCTATCAATATTACTTCCGGACGGTTATTGAAACGGACTGGAAAAATACTATTTCCGATTCCTCTGCTAACTATCATATTTGTGTTTTCATATGTGTATAGTCCTGCATCATATTTAGGAAATATACCCTGATTGGGAGCAAATAAGCCTCCAACAAAAGGAAATCTGAACTGACCACCATGAGCATGTCCGCTGAGAACCAAATCTATTTTACTTTCTGTATAGACCTCGAACAATTCAGGCCTATGAGATAAAAGTACCGTATAAGTATCTTCTTTCTTCGTCAATTCTTGCAGCTTGCTCCGCATAACAGACGAGGAGTCTCCAAATAAATAGTCTGTCTGAAAGCTTGGATCATCCACACCTAATAAAGCTATTGTTTCTCCGGACTGTCTAATTTCAAATCTTTCATCGTCAAGTACAACAACTCCCAATTCAATCAATTCTTCCTTGAATGCATCATACTCAGAAACTCTTGCTTCATGATTTCCTGTTACATAGTAGCAAGGGGCAATTTTCATTGCTTGCTCTGCGAACTGCAGAGCAATTTCAATATTGGTATTTCGCGAATCAATTATATCTCCGGTAATAGCAATTATGTCCGGTTGCGTTAAATTCAGCATCGAAAGAAGATTTTCGTTTTTGTTTCCCATTTCCGCATTGTGCAAGTCAGAAATATGGGCGATACGATAGCCATCAAAAGATTCCGGCAAGCTATCGCTTAAAACCGTAAATGTATTCAATTCAACAGCTGTGTTACCCCAAATAACCCAAATCAAAAGCGCTGAAAAGGCAGCCGCGCATATAGCAATTACGACTATGCTCTTTTTCTTTTTCGATATCACAAAAATCCTCCGTTCCATTCGACAATGGCAAACAATCATTTAACAAGTACATCTGCAAAATTTTTCAAAGAAATAGTTGCATATACTGAAACATGTTTATTTCCGGCGATACTATATTTATCTCTTTCCAGCATATTCATCAGAGTGTCGTAGTATTCTCCGAAATCGTAGGTGTAATCCCATTCCGTACTACGAGTTCCGTCATTATAAACTACATACATGGAAAAAGCAAGATAATACTCACCATTCAGATAAACACAAGGTATTGTATTCATTGAATGATAGTAAATCGAATTGCAATAATACATGGTGCTTGTACTTTGAGAAAACTGATTCAAGTAGCAATCCGGATAATTTAAATAAATAAAGGTTTCATCAAACACGATAGGCTCGCTGGCATTTACTCCATTTTCAAACGTTGGTTTGAAAATTTGGAAATGCTGTATATCCGGAACCGCTCTTTCATTTGAAACAATATCTGTAATGGTTAAAGCCATATTTATTTGGAACACGACTGCACATTTCATACCGTTGTAGAATTCTTGAATCTCAGTTTCACTCTTATATCCAACCCAAGTATAGTCTTTGGCACAGCAGTATATAAGCTCGTCATGATCTTCCACTGGCTTATAGTAGCCGCAAACGAAGTAATATTCGGCGGGATCAAAAGCAATATGTAAAGGCTGTATTCCGTTTTTTATGTGATCAATCTGTTGAGCAAGAGATCTACCTTTGATATTGTACTGGGTCGTGTACTGCTCCAAATAAGCAACTAACGTAGCAACAAGATCACTGTTTTTATCTATTTCCCCATAGATAATGCGCGGAGTCGTATTGTTTTTATCGTCGGATGTGATAGGAACGCTTCCCTTATCTGACTCTTTTTCGCCATTGGGATTGTTGGGAATCGAACAACCCGAAAGACACATTATTAATAAAGAGCAAAGTAAAACAAACGAAATAATTTTATTCACATCAATACACCTCTTTTGCAAAGAAAACTTAGGATCTGTCACTTTATATGACTGATTTTAACACTTTTTGTAGAGAAAAGCATTTTCTCTCCTCTACTCGACATATTGGAATTTGATGATTAAAAAATTATGCCATCCTTATTTTCAACCTCAACACGAATTTTGATCCATCCCTTTGTAAAGGTAACAGAATATTTGCCTTTTTGGGCTGTACGGCTATTTTCGTTTGAGTCTGTAATTTGAAATCCCTGTTGTGTTATTAAATGTTCAAAGTCGTCAAATGACGCATTGAGGCTGATGCCGTAAAACGAGATCACGGGATCGGTAATGTAAATGCCTGTAATATGCTGTTCCTTGTCGGAATAATCCGGATACGATGTTACCGTATAGATAACGCAATGCTCGGGATCAACCTGCTGTCCATGTTCATCAACGGTAGGAACATATCCCGTACCGTAGTATTCGGTTCCACCCATCATGCCGTATTTTATTTGATGCTTTGAAAAATCAACTTTATCAACATTTTCGGCAATCCAAAATTCAAGATTGGCACCGGGTAGGTCTAAAACGCTGTACCTGTCCAAAGTAGCATCAATCTCGGTATAGTTCGCAAACATACTGTCGGGTACGGCAACCGTAATAAACCAAGCAGCCATATCATCCGTGCCGACTTGCGGATTGTTTGTTTGTTCTATATTAACACAAAAATAATTGTCGGCAATGGTTATATTCTTAAAACCAAATCTGTAAGAGCCACTACCAGCTTCTACACAAACAAGCATAAGAGTATATCGGTCAAAGAAAGCTTCATCATAGTGTTTTGTTGCATCATTTAATGACGGAACTTCATCCCAGCCGTAATTAAAGACGCTTTCTCCGCCAAAATCACTCTTGAATTTTTCAAGGTCGGCTAAAGTATCGAATTTATATATTGGCAGATTCCACGGGTTATTGTCATTCAGCTTGCTTGCGTTTAATGCGTTATTCCAAATATCGGGATCTCTTCCGGAACCTGCACGCGAAAACGTAGATTTAAATCCGATATTTCCGTTTTGCGTAGTGTAAAGAACACTATCCTTTGCAGGCATAGTAAATGTGATAATAGGATAAACACCGTCACGCATAGTATCGGCATTTTCACCGATATACTCGCCATTTAACTCAATTCCAACCGAAGGACCTGATAAAAACGCAAGAGTAACTTCAACCTCTTCGCCGGCTTCATAATATTCATCAAGAGGCTTTCTAAGATAACCCCAATAGTCAATGACGGTCAGTTTATACTTTGCGTCAGCAGGATCATCGTCGTTTGGCGTATACTGATCATCTTCATTTTGCGATTGCTTGTTGTCATCGTTTGGTAACTGCGCATTATTACAAGCACACATAGTAACAATCAGTATCATCACCATAACTATAGCAAGCACTTTTTTCATACAAACAACCTCCCTTGTCAAATTCAAATTTTTCGATTAGTTAGATTATACCATAAAAACAGCCAAAAGTAAATAGGACGGCTCAACAGATTGTATAACCGAACATATAAAACACAAAAAGCCCTGCATAGCAGAGCTTTTTGTATATAAGATAAAACAAATTATCTCTTGGAAAACTGAGAAGCACGACGAGCTGCTTTGAGACCGTACTTCTTTCTTTCCTTCATACGAGGATCGCGAGTCAGGAATCCTGCAGCCTTCAGTGCTGCACGATAGCTTTCATCAGCGGTGAGAAGTGCACGAGCAACGCCGTGACGGATTGCGCCTGCCTGTCCGGAAATACCACCGCCTGCAACTCTTGCGATAATATCAAACTTACCGATAGTCTCGGTTACACCAAAAGGCTGGTTAACAATGAGCTTAAGAGTCTCAAGACCAAAGTAATCATCGATATCACGACCGTTAATGGTGATAACACCTGTGCCGGGTACAAGACGTACGCGAGCAACAGATTTCTTTCTTCTGCCTGTGCCGTAAAAATACGGTTTTGCGCTTGTATAATCTACTGCCATTTTACTAACATCCTTTCCCAAAATCAAGCCTCATAAGGCACGGGCTTCTGTGCTGCGTGCTTATGATCGTTGCCCGCATAGACCTTAAGTCTGGTAGCGGACTTTCTTCCGATTGCGTTGTGAGGAAGCATACCCTTGATAGCCAGTTCCATAGCCATCTCGGGACGAGTGCTCATAAGGGTCTTATACTGAACCTCTTTGAGACCGCCGATGTAACCGGAATGACGGCGATAATACTTCTGCTCAAGTTTCTTGCCGGTAAGGATAGCCTTATCAGCGTTGATGATTATAACAAATTCACCGCAATCTACATGGGGTGTAAAGGTAGCGCGATGCTTGCCGCGAAGAATGTTAGCAGCAACTACAGCAGTTCTACCGAGAGGCTTGTCAGCCGCGTCGATAACGTACCACTTGCGCTCTACTGTTTCGGGCTTTGCCATAAAAGTGGACATTGTACGTAACTCCTTTTCAAAATAATGGTTATATTTTTTAAGACTTGCACATTATATCACAGCGTTTTTGCTTTGTCAATAGATTTTTATAATTTTTTTAATTTTTTTTAAAATATCTTTCATTTAGCCCCTTTTTGCTCGTTTTTTCTTACTTATGGGGCTTTTTTTCTCGTTTTCAAAACACATATATATGCAAAGTAATATTTTGTGCAGGTCATTAATACAATGTAACATCTGAAAAGAAAGGAATCAACATAATATGCCTAATCAATATAAACCCGAAGGTCACATTATAGATACAGCAAAAAATCGAGAATTGTGCTCAAGCATTTCGGGATTGGAAACCGCCATGTCGCGCAACATCACGCTCGAAGGAATTGCTTTGCTATGCGACAGTAACCTAGACATACATATAAATCTGGGAGAATGCGAAGGTATAATACACAAAGAAAATATAATGTACTGCCACGAAAAAGAGGCTGTAAAGGACATCGCTATACTTACACGGGTTGGAAAACCCGTTTGCTTTAAAGTAATCGGATTTGAGTACAAAAACAATAAAACAATAGCTATACTGTCACGCAAAGCCGCTCAACAAGAATGCTTTGATAACTACCTAATAAAGTTACGCCCCGGGGACATCATCCCCGCACGAGTAACACACATAGAACCGTTCGGCGCATTTGTTGATATCGGATGCGGTATAATTTCCCTTTTGTCTGTAGACTGCATATCTGTATCACGTATATCTCACCCCCGCGACAGAATGAGTTGCGGTATGAATATAATGACCGTGGTTAAAAGCATTGACAACTCCACCGGTCGAATTTATGTTACACACCGAGAGCTTCTGGGAACATGGGAACAAAACGCTGAACGTTTCTCGCCCGGTCAAACTGTGGCGGGAATTATACGCAGTGTCGAGACATACGGCATATTTGTTGAATTAACGCCAAATCTTTCAGGCTTGGCTGAACTCAGAGACGGAAAAGAAACCGCTATAAACATACAACCGGGGCAACGAGCAGCAGTATATATTAAAAATATAATACCCGAACGCATGAAAATTAAATTAGTGCTAATTGATGTCTATAATCAAACTGCCGCCGCCGAATCACCGGAGTACTTTATAAATACGGAAAAAACATCCCATATCGACCTATGGAGATATTCACCAGCAGAATCCATCAAAACGATTGAAACAGTATTCTGTCCATAATATTTATATTTTAGTCAATTTGGCATACGTTGCCATGAGTTTTTTAGTACCTGCCGTTTCAAATGCTACCTCATACATAATATCGGCCCCCATATTCCGAACGGAGAGCACTTCTCCCTCGCCAAATATACGGTGTTTGACATGGTCACCTTCGGCAATATTGGCACTTAAGACAGCGGTTCTGTTCACCTGTATAGATTTGTTAACAGTTATTTCTCCACCGCCGATATGGTTTTTATCTGTGTAATAAGTTTTTGTCGCCAGCTTAATAATTTGATGCGATCTCTCACTCTCACGTTTATGTAAATCCAAATATTTAGTAGGGATCTCCTCTATAAAACGAGACGGCGGATTATGTCCACTACGCCCCCACAGCATACGGTCGTGAGCATACAATATATATAATTTTTCTTTGGCACGGGTTATAGCAACGTAAGCTAATCTTCTCTCCTCTTCCATCTCATCATCAGGTCCCGTAATAGTTTTCATTCCTGGAAAAATACCATCCTCCATGCCGGGCAAAAAGACAACCGGGAACTCAAGTCCCTTGGAGCTGTGTATAGTCATAAGTATAACAGCATCGGCACTTTCATCATACTTATCAATATCAGCAACCAATGCAACTTCCTCAAGATATCCTGTAAGATTTGCTTGTTCGTTCTCTTTTTGGTACTCAAGCGCACCTGAAATTAACTCATCAATATTTTCCAGCCTATCGCGTTCCTGCTCACCGCCATCTATAATCATTTGCCTGTATCCGCTCATTTCTGAAACCTTTTGAACAAAGTCAGCAAGTGGCAACGACTCTTCCAAAGTGCTCAGACCTTCAATCAAATCAGCAAAATGCTTCAAATTCTCAGAGCTTCTCGAAAGCTCCGAATACATTCCGGCGCGTTGTATAACATCAAACATACAACACCCCGTATCTCGTGCTATACGTTCAATATCCGAAACAGTTTTATCTCCAATCTTTCTTTTAGGCGCATTTATTATGCGTTTTAATCTTTCATTATCCGCATGATTATTAATAACATGAAGATATGCTATCATATCGCGAATTTCTTTACGGTCGTAGAATCGCGTGGTGCCGAGCGTTCTATATGGGATTCCTGTTTTTGCAAAAAGCGATTCTATTGACTGAGCTTGAGCATTGGTTCTATACAACACAGCAAAATCGCGGCATTTACGTTTCCCATCACGCACATTTTGACTTATTATATCAGCAATATATCGAGCTTCAGCATTTTGATTATCCGCTTCTTTAACGGTGATAAGCTCCCCAATACTTCTATCAGTCCACAATGTTTTGCCTTTTCTTCCCTTATTGTTAGAGATAATTCCATTGGCCGCTCCCAGTATATTGCCTGTAGAACGATAATTTTGTTCAAGCTTGATAACTGTTGCATCTTTATAGTGCCTGTCAAACCCAAGTATATTGGCAATGGTTGCACCTCTGAAGCGGTATATGCTTTGATCGTCGTCGCCAACTACCATTAAATTCCTATATCCGTTCGACAGCAACGCAGTAAGTACAAATTGGGCTTCATTAGTATCCTGATATTCATCCACGCAAACATACATAAAACGGTTCTGATATTTACGGCAAATATCTTCATTATTTTTGAGCAACATTACCGTTTTAAAAATTATATCATCAAAATCCAGTGCATTTGATGAATCAAGTGCCGATTGATATTCCTTATAAATACGGGCAATTTGTTTACGGCGATAATCTGCTCCAACCTCAGCCATGTAATCATCTGCTCCAACCAAGCGATCTTTGGCTCGACTTATTTCGTTTATTACACTTTTTAGCGGTAATATTTTCTCGTCTATATTGCAACGCTTCATTGCCGCAGCACAAGCTCGTTTGGAATCGTCCGAATCATATATAGAAAATCCGGGCATCAAACCTGCCGCTTCTGCATTATATCTAAGTATTCGCATACACACCGAGTGAAATGTACCCGCCCATATTTCATCAGAATCTTCTACATCAAGCATAGCTGATAAACGATTTTTGATTTCATTAGCCGCTTTGTTTGTAAATGTAATTGCCAATACTCGATATGGGGGGCACGGAGATTCTATAAATTCGTCCAATATTTCTTGTATTTGATTTTTGGAAAATGAAGCAGCAGCTTCAAGATTGGCTACTTGCTGCTCATCTATTCCATTTGGAACATAATCGCTCATATATGCGTTACCGTACTTTATGATATGTGCTATTCTTTTAACAAGCACGGTTGTTTTGCCGCTGCCAGCTCCGGCTAATATCAAAAGCGGACCGTTAACCGTAAACACTGCTTTTCGCTGCTCTGAATTCAGTTCAGAATAATATGTATCAAATAACTTTCGTTTAGCTGAAATATATCGTGTGGTTAATTTATTCATGTTATGATCCTCTTATATTTTTATAGTTAATTATATCACACAAAGTCAATCTTTTCAATAGCAAAAGGGTCCATAAAAGGACCCTTTTGCTATTGAAAATCAGTTATTATCTTGTTTGTTCTGCTTGCAATCGCTCTTGTTTTGATTGTTTTGATTTTGATCGTTTTTCATCTGATTGCTTTGATTTGCTTTATTGGTATCTTGATTCTTACTGTTTTTAATATTATTTTGATTGTTCATATTGCATTTCTCCTTTTGAAATTACAATATAATTATTATCATTTTTATAACCAATTATACAATGAAGAATTAAGAAAGCATGTATTTGTAATCTATTTGAGTTTTAATTTCCGCCAAAAACTTTATAGTTAATATAATGTACACAACATCAATAATGCATCCCAATATCCACAAAAAACCAACTTTAGTAACCAGCAACTTACCCGCAACAGATATTAACGCCGAACACGCAGAAATCACTATTAGTACCGATAATTTTCGTGTCAATTCTTCATGCAATAGCTTTATTTTTTCAGCAGGATTATATGTATCATGATTGGTGACCGAAAAACCTGTATACTTATGTATTATCTCTTTCAATGGTCCTCGCGTAAGACTGACTACAGTTGCCACAAAAAATACAGCGGATACTGCAGCAACAACGCAAAGCACTGCATAAAAATCATATGCCTCGGGGGTAATATCTATCTCCTCAATAATAAATTCAGAAGCAAATGTGTATTCAAGCACCGTCTGCACAAGTGAAAGAATGCCAAAGCAACCCGACATCACAGCTGTTAACTTCCATTTTGTAATATGTTTTCTTATCGTTATCAACCCAGCTATTACACACAAAGCCGTTAATGCATCGGGAATGATATTATATCCGTCCAAATTAAAATCAAGTGTAAAAAACGCTGCAGCGCCAAAATAGCCAAATGCAATTATAGCCGAACGTCTGGCAATATAATCCGTTCTTGAAGATACAGTTTCATAATATACAGCTTGTAAATTATCCCACAGTGTGATATCTTTTTTTAATACAATAACATATTTTAAAAGTTTTGTCAAAAATACAACACCAAACACAAGAGATATTATAATTCCAAAAACGCGGAACAAGCCTGTAAACAAATGCAACTGTCCCCATATACTCTCGTCCCAGCCTTGACCCGAAAGAGATGAAAATTCAGGTAAGGTTCCAAAAAAAGCTTTGGCAAATGCAAAGACAATAATTGTTGTTTTCGATTTTTCGGTTATAGTTTTAGAGTTAAAGCGTCCCTTTTTTATATATGCAGCCTCACCATCATGTCTGTCAGAAAGATAAAAAATCCCATCAAACAGCTTTGCAACAGCCGGAAGTAAAGTCAACAACTCCAAAACATCAAAAACAAACGCAAACAACAGCAACGACATATTTTGATCAGATAACGGAATAACGCCAAACACCACAAAAAGCGAAGCAAAACGCAGTGCAGTTATATAAATCAATCTTGTAAACAAAGCCTGGGCCTCGCCTATGCGATCATCAATAGCGGCTACTTTGGAAAGTGCGGTTACTAGCAGTATATATCCAATGAAATCCGGCAAAATATCCACTATGCCAATATTGGGGTTACAGAAAAATATGATTGCAGTTATAATTCTTCCCCACAATATTATATTTTTTTGCTTCATTTTTACCCCCTATTTCTTACTTTTTTTATTGTTTTTTTGTTCTAAACGCTCTAAGCGATCTTTTTGCTTTTTTCGAACATACTCTTCCGTATCACGCACAGCCTGTTCGGTTCTCCGATCCGATTCATTTCGAATTTTATTGATAAAACCAAATTTTGATTCGCGGCGCGGCATATCTTCATCACCCTCCGGACAAATATGCATATAACATGAAAAAATAAGTATTGAGTTTAGAATTATCCATGTTAATTGCAGAAGAAGTGTGGGCAACCCAAAATATTTGGTATATATCTCATTAGTTTTCAATGGACCCATGCCGAGAATATTGAGAACAAAATACAATATAACAATTGTCGAATTCCGAACAGCTATATTTTTTTGTTTAAAAAGTTCAAGACGCCGCGTTATTAAATAAATTGCTACAAGCATCAAAAGATTAAACGCTACGACCAATACAACATTAACTATCGACATGACTCCAGTTACAGAGACTAAGAAATCAGGTAATTTTATCGACAACAAATCTGCCCCCTGATATATAAAATCATATACTCCGTAACCTGTCAGCAACAAAGCTCCTATCAAAGGATACGTAAACTCCCTGCCGTATTCTCGTATCTTGATCAATGCAATTGCCATTAAAGTATAGCCTGCCAAACGTATGATATATCCATAATTAACAAGTGAGACAAAAAATGATAGTACATATCCAATAAAAAGAATTCCAAATCCCATTATTGTTCTCCACCGCCCTGGCCGGCACCACAGCACTTTTTGTATTTTTTACCGCTTCCGCACGGGCAAGGATCATTTCTGCCCGGGGTCTGTGAGCTTCGTATAGGTTCCGGCCCTGATTTTCTTATAACTCTACGTGATGATGGACTGTTTCCCTCAAAGCCTTCGTTCAAAGGCCTTGCCACCTGCACTCTTTTTACAGTATTTTCTTGCTGAGCAGGCTGGATGGATAGTATAGTTCTGACGGTTCGCTCACGAATATCAGCTACCATAGCATCAAACATATCAGCGCCCTGAATACGATATTCTGTAACAGGGTCCCTTTGAGCATATGCCTGGAATCCGACCTGTCCCTTAAGCTCATCCATAGCATCAATGTGCTCCATCCACATCAAATCTACATTACGCAACAATATTGCCCTTTCGAGCTCGCGCATTTGCGCTTCGCCAAACAGCGCTTCTTTCTCCAAATAAAGTTTTTCGGCCCGTTCGCAAAGACTATCAGCTATATCGATTGATTTAAGTTTTTGAAGCTCACTTTCACTGTATCTAAAATCGTTTTCATTGCAAAGATAACCCAAATATCCCGAACGAAGACCGTCCAAATTCCAATCTGCAGCATTTTCTCCTTGAACAAAGCTTGCAACAGTTTCTCGAATAGTTGCCTCTATCATACTGCGTATAGTTTCAGAAATATCTTCACCGTCAAGGACAGAACGACGTTGATTATAAATAACTGTACGTTGTTGATTCATAACATCATCGTATGTCAAAACGTGCTTACGGCGTTTAAAGTTAGATTCCTCTATGCGCTTCTGGGCACTTTCGATTGAATTTGACAAAATCTTTGCATCTATTGGAGTATCATCGTCCAGCCCAAGTCTGTCTACTACCGCAAGCATACGTTCGCTACCGAACAAACGCATCAAATCATCTTCAAGTGAAATGAAAAATCTGGATTCTCCGGGGTCACCCTGTCTTCCGGCTCTGCCGCGAAGCTGATTGTCGATTCGACGGCTTTCATGTCGTTCAGTTCCAAGTATAAATAAACCTCCGGCTTCTCTGACCTTTTCAGCCTCCGGTTCAATTTCAGCTCTATATTTATTGTTCAGTTCCTTAAATATTCTACGCGCTTCCAAAACCGCCTCATCATCTGTTGAAGATGTTCCGACCGATTGAACAATAAGGTCTTCCGAAATCCCCTGCTTTCTCATCTCATTCTTGGCCATAAATTCTGGATTTCCGCCTAACATGATATCTGTACCGCGTCCCGCCATGTTTGTAGATATAGTCACAGCGCCGTATTTTCCCGCCTGCGCAACTATCTCAGCTTCTTTTTCGTGATACTTTGCATTGAGAACGGTGTGCGGTATTCCATGTTTCTTAAGTTTTAATGACAGAGCTTCAGATTTATCAATAGATACTGTTCCTACAAGAACGGGTTGCCCCTTTTCGTGACATTCAATGACTTGGCGAACTATAGCGTCATATTTACCTTTTACATTTTTATATACAACATCCGAATGGTCTTTACGTATCATAGGCTTGTTTGTAGGAACCTCAACGACATCAAGACTGTATATTTCTCTGAACTCCATATCCTCCGTCAATGCTGTTCCAGTCATGCCTGAGAGCTTACCGTACATTCTGAAATAATTTTGAAATGTAATGGTAGCCAGTGTCTTATTCTCTTTTTCGATCTTGACGCGTTCTTTGGCCTCAATGGCTTGATGTAATCCGTTGGAATATCTTCTACCGGGCATAAGACGTCCGGTAAATGCATCAACAATAATTACTCCTTTATCATTTACAACGTAATCGACATCTCTATGCATAACGCCGTGCGCTTTTATTGCTTGATTGATATGGTGTGATAATTGCGAGTTTTCGGGATCAGTATAATTATCTACCCCAAAGTACTGTTCCGCGCGCCGCGCGCCACGCGGAGTCAAAATTGCATTGTTTGCTTTTTCATCCACAATGTAATCGGCATCTATATCATCCTGAGATTCTTTTTTATCCAATTCTTTGATGACAAACTTTTTTAAAGTGCGAACGAATGCATCTGCGCGGTCATACATATCAGTAGACGCTTCTCCCGCGCCGGAAATAATCAAAGGAGTTCTGGCTTCGTCGATCAATATTGAGTCAACCTCATCAACGATTGCAAACGGATGCCCTCTTTGCACCATATTCTCTTTATAAACAACCATGTTATCACGCAAATAATCAAAACCATACTCGTTGTTTGTACCGTATGTTATATCTGCTTCATAGGCACGCTTTTTTTCTTCAGGAGACTGACCGTGCACAACCAGTCCGGTCGTCAACCCCATAAATCCATATACTCGTCCCATTTCCTCACTGTCACGGCGCGCCAAATAATCATTGACCGTAACAACATGCACGCCCTCACCTGCCAAAGCATTAAGATATGCAGGAAGCGTTGCAACGAGCGTCTTACCTTCTCCGGTCTTCATTTCAGCGATACGGCCTTGATGCAATATGATTCCGCCAATAAGCTGAACATAAAACGGGCGTTTACCTAATATACGGTCATCAGCCTCTCTGACAGCCGCAAATGCTTCAGGCAATATATCATCCAGTGTCTCGCCGTTTTTAAGACGTTGTTTAAACTGAACTGTCATTCCTGACAATTCTTCGTTGCTCATAGCAGAAAATTTGGGTGCCAGTTGTTCTATATTGTCGGCAATTTTTCTTAACTTTTTAATCTGTCTTTCACTATATGTTCCAAATATTTTAGACGCTAAACTCATGTAACATCCTCCGATAAATATAATTATATTAATTATACTACACTTTCAATTATTTTTCCATAGTTTTTTATAAAATATTATTTTGTACTTGAAAGAATATATTAAGTTGTGTATAATATAATCATAAAAACTATTGGAGATACATATGAATAACCTTAATATTGTTCTTTTTGAACCTGAAATACCACAAAATACCGGCAATATAGCTCGCACCTGCGCCGCTGTAGGCGCTTCCTTGCATCTAATACGCCCGCTCGGCTTTGCAATTGACGATAGAAAGTTAAAACGGGCCGGACTTGATTACTGGTATGCTTTGGACATCCATTATTACGATGGACTTGGTGACTTTTTCTCCAAAGTCTCAGCATCACAAGTGTACTATTTTTCCACAAAAGCGCCTCAAAAATACACAGACGTGACATATCCATTGCCCATCTACTTAATGTTTGGCAAAGAAACCGCAGGTCTTCCCGAAGCGCTTTTAAAAGAAAACCGAGATCACTGTGTAAGAATTCCCATGAAGAATGGACTCCGAAGCCTAAATCTCTCGAACTCAGCTGCCATCGCAATATATGAAGTTTTAAGACAAAATGATTTTTTTAACTTGCAAAACGTAGGCAGCCCCACCACTTTTTCGTGGGAGGATTAACTTAACATGTCAGAAAAAATACTCGTAGCAATGAGCGGCGGAGTTGATAGCGCTGTCGTTGCTTATCTGGTAAAGCGAGCAGGTTATGAAACAATTTCCGCCACAATGCGTATAGGTTGCCTTTACAATAACATTTATACAAACTCATGTTGCTCAGATAATGAAATTTCAGATGCCAAAAACATGTCCAAACTACTTGGGATCGAACACTATACAGTTGATCTGACAGAGGATTTCAAGAAACACGTGTCAGATAATTTTATAAACACATATCTTAGCGGCGGCACTCCAAACCCTTGCGTAGAATGCAACAAACATATAAAGTTTGGCAAGCTGTTGGATTTCGCGTTAACTAAAGGTGCTGCAAAAATAGCAACCGGTCATTATGCCGACATAACAAAACAAAATGATCGCTATCTGTTGCAACGTTCAAGTGATATTAAAAAAGACCAGACATATGTACTGTGGCAACTAACTCAAAAACAATTATCACACATATGGTTTCCGTTGGCAGAATACCAAAAAAATGATGTAAAATCCATTTCAGCAGAGCTTGGATTAATCGCAACTCACAAAAAAGAAAGCCAAGATATTTGTTTTATACCCGATGGTCAATATGCGGAGTTTATCGAGAATGCCATCGGAAGAAATGCAGAAAAAGGACACTTCAAAGATACAAACGGAAATATTATAGGACATCATCGCGGCATAATATACTACACTCCCGGGCAACGAAAAGGGCTCGGAATTTCGTTTGGACAACCAATGTACGTAAAATCAAAATGTGCCGAAACTAATACAATAGTATTATGCCAAGAAAAAGAGCTATACACAAAAAAAGTTGTTGCAAATAATATAAATCTTATTGCTTGTGACACTATTTCTTCTCCTATTCGAGTAACCGCCAAAGTCAGATACTCTCAAAAAGAAGAACCTGCAATATTGTCGCAAAAATCGGGAACCGAGATACTGTTGGAGTTTGATAACCCACAGCGAGCAGTTTCCCCGGGACAATCCGTGGTAATGTACGATGGTCCTACCGTAATCGGTGGCGGAATAATAAAATAAACCGGAGATTTTTCTCCGGTTTATTTTATGTCGATTTAATTATTTCTTCTTTGAGAGATAATACTCGATAACGTCGCCGTCCTTGACAGCATATTCTTCCATCATGTCAGTGCCGTCTTTGCCGTTGACTCTATACCACCAGAATGATGTGTACAGCGTAACGTCTTCATTGGTGTTGTCATCATGAGAAGTAACTTCTCCTGCCTCAACGCTACCGATAGCGGAAAGAGTGCCGTATTCATCATAATCTGCAACAGTTTCGTGCTCCATGTCAAGATAATCCTCAATCAAATCAATAAGATTGGGAGCCTTGCCGCTGTAAGAATAGTTCTCGGTTTCGTAAACAACATTTTCATCAGCATCCAAAACCTTAATAGTTACTGTGAGTTTTACATCAGCGGCTTCGCTTTCGCCATCTGCAGGAGTGGTTGTGGAATCACCGGAACCATCACTGCCGCAAGAAGCAAATACACATACCAGCATGCAACAAGAAAGAATAATTGCTAAAATTTTTGTAAGTTTCATTTCAAAAAATTGCCTCCAAAGTATTTTGTGGTTATAGTATAACTCAAATTGCACAATTTGTCAAGGCATTGGAGCTTTTTTTATGTATATAAAATTGTTTTTAAATTATTTCCCTATTATTTTGTTTTAACAATACCTACAACATTATGCGCATCCGAGAGGGCTTGCAGGTGATATTTGCCGAGGTGGGCGAGGGCAAGCTGGGATTCCACGCCAACGTGGGCGAGATCGGGCGCAACCTTATTGTGACCTCCACCAATCTTGATACGCTACGCGAGACGCTGGCGCATGAGATCGGCCACGAGGTCAGCGGCGCCGAGGGCTTTGACCAAATAAAAAAAGCCGCCCTGAAGGCGACAAAGAAAGAGGATCGTGACAAATGGGCGGCTATATACCGCGAGAAATTCCCGGATATGAGCCCCGAAAACATCGAAACCGAGGTTGCCATGAAGGCGCTGGGCAGACGCTTAGCTACGCCGAGGTTTCTTGACAGATACGCCGAGAACCGCACATTTATGGGCAAGCTGATAGACACGGCAAAGCAAATGCTTGAGTACCTACGCGCCGGCAAGGCGGGCAGGCTTGAGATCGAGGAGACCGAGAAGCTTATCCGGATGATGGATGAGGCGCTTATTAAGGGCGAGGTGTCCCAAAATGAGGGAAAAGGCGAAAGTGGGACAACTGGCACGGGCAATGTAACCTCAATACCTATAAAACGATACGACTTATATCCGTATGATATGCAAACCGTGATTAAGGAGTATATTAATTCTGTCGATGACGGCTTGGTTAATTTCAGAAATGATGCGATGAATGAAACAAATAAAAAGCGATTGGAGTTTATGCATCACGATTTCGCGAACAATCTTCCTGAAAATGTAATAAATGACATAAATCAAATTGTAGGCTTCGATGTCTCTGATTTTGGGATCGCGATAAACGGAGAGGGCGTGCGCCATATAGATAGAATGCACGGAAAAAACGGCAAACACGACCATTCAATGCAAGAGGAAAAGGATGTTGCGAGAATGCAATATGTTATTTCTAACGCTGACAAAGCAGAAGTTACTATAAATAGTTCCAATGAAATTGTAAAAGACCACCAATACAGGAATTCAGACAACACCGAGTCAAGCGTTGTGTCTATTACTAAAAAAATCAACGGAACTTATTATGTTGTTTGTGTCGTTCCCGATTCCAAAGCAAAAATAATGCGGGTAAAAAGCGCTTACATATCAAAAAAAGAAGTCAATCAAGAGTTTGATGCATTGAATGCCCCAAACGCAACGCCCGAAACGAACCTTGATATAACTTCTACTAATAGTATACCACAATCCGGCAAAAAGTCAACACCTTCGGCGAAAAAATCTTACAATATCGATACCGATGCCGCAGATCAGGCGGCGCGGGAGGCGGCGGAGGTGGAAAATGCCGCAGATCAGCGCGAAAAAGATCTTCGTCGGCGCGAGCAAAAGGCGGCAAAAGCCGAGCGTGACGCCGAGATCAAGCGCATTGAGACCCGCGCTCGTGACTATAATGCGTACTACTACAAGTACGAGGACATCAAGGCACTGATCGACACCATCAACAAAGAAGCCAAGCTTGGCTTTACCGACGTTTCGGACGCGGCGTTCGCGGCGTTCTCTCAGCTTAACGCTTTTCGCGCGAATGTTGCCACTGCCGAATATCGCAAAAGCTTCCTTGAAACTACCACCGAGTCTCTTATTGAGGCTGCTGACGCTCAGGCAGGGCGCGAGCTGAGGCTATTCCCAATGCTCTGCCCTGCATCCGCTGTTAAATTGAGTTGACCCTCTCGAAACACCGCAATATCTACCGGATTTTATAGTATTAGAGAAAAACGGCAAATTTTTATCATGAGAAATTGATACGGTCGAAGGCACGCTACGCCATACATATTGAGCATCGTCTACATATACTTGTGTCGGAAAATCTCTATACACCTTTATCAATCCTACTTTATCAATGCTGTCTACCAGACAATCATTACACGCCACTCCACCGGTTATTTTATTATAATTAACAGTGACATGGCAATCGCAGTATTCATGCGGCTCAGTACCTGATTCAAAATAGCACCAGACCCCTCTATTCCCTCTCGCATCTATTCGACAAGAAGACGTAAGAAGCTTTCCCGAATCCGCGCAACACCGCACTTTTATGATATTCCCATCAATTTCAAAGTCTTCATCAGCATAAAAATACTTATTGTGCAAAATCGTCATAACTTCATCCCACACTGTAATACACGGGTTGCCTTCTATTTCATCCATTGATTCAGGATATTCATATCCACACCAAACACCACCTATAAAATACGGAGTATACCCTATAAACCATTTATCGCAATTATCCTGTGTAGTTCCGGTTTTGCCGGCAACTGCTGTTTTTTTATCAAGTGTGATATCTTGCGCTGTTCCTGATGAAACTACATTTTCAAGCATTAATGTCATAATATCCGCAGTAGCTGAAGATATAACGCGTTCACCGCTTCGCTCGCAATTCAGCAATATATGTCCTTGAGAATCGGTAACTTTATAGTACGATCTCATTGAATTATATATCCCACCATTAGAAAAAATCGAGTATGCACCTGTCATCTCGCGAACCGTCACTCCGTAATTTTGCTGCCCCAGTGCCAATGATGCTACTCCCATATCGGTTATAACATTTCCGTTTTCTAAAACACGCTCTGAAATTAAACTTTTCATGTTTAACTTATTGTACACAAAATCAAACGACTCGTTCACGCCAACGTCTTCCAATACTTTTACAGCCACTGTATTCACAGAATGCTTTATGGCATCGGTTACATTGGTAAGACCTCTGTATTTTGATGGCGAATTTTGAGGCCATAATATATATTTATCATTCTTCATTTTAAATTCAACAGGCACATCGTCATAAACCGATGCACTTGTAATAATACCGTTATCCAATGCAGGAGCGTAGACGGAAACAGGCTTTATCACCGAGCCTGACGGACGCTTTGTCTGCGTTGCATAATTTTGTATTCGATTGGCTGTCTTTTCTCCTATTGCCCCGGCGACCCCCAATATATCACCTGTATAAGGATCAATAATGATCATGGAAGATTGAAAATTACGATCTCCACCTGTAACCGGAAAGTTTGAAGTATTTTCATAATACTCTTCAACAGTACGTTGCACGTCAATATCCATAGCTGTATATATACGCAAGCCGCCGGAATACACCAACATTGCGGCAGCTGCGGGTGTATAGCCGTATTGCTGACACAAATCTGTTATGACATCCTCTACAACCATATCCGTATACCAAGAATTTACCTGATTCTTCATGTTATATTGGGTCATATCAAGCTTCAGCGGCATATTGTAAACTGAAAGATACTCCTCCTCATTTATATATCCCTGCTCCAACATCTGCGTTAATATAATATCTCGGCGCTGCGCATTGTTCTCTGGATGATTTGCAGGATCATAATAAGAAGGATTGTTGGTTATTGCCGCCACAGCAGCACATTCAATCAAGGTCAGCTCCGACACATCTTTTGAAAAATACGTATTAGCCGCCGCTTGTACACCTATACATCCGTGCGATAAATTTATTACATTCATGTACAATTCAATTATTTCATTTTTGGATAACTTTGTTTCCAAGTCCTGGGCCCATATGATCTCTTGCATTTTTCGTTCCTTAGAGTATTGCCGTTCACCGGTAATGTTTTTTATAAGCTGTTGCGTAATGGTGGACCCACCAAAGCCGGCTTCGTCTTTTTTTAAATAGTTTAGCAACGCATGTACGGTCCTGCGCCAATCAACTCCATCGTGCTCCCAAAATCGCTTATCTTCGATTGCCACAAAAGCGTCAACAAGATCTTGCGGTACAGCACAATAATCCACGTAAATACAACTATCTGAACCATACAACTGCTCTTCTGAGAGCTCTATGGCTTCTCCTATACAATTTTGTCTGTCTATCATCTCATAATAATATATTTTGGTTGCACCACTGTGCGCTGCTTTTGTAAATATATCAATATCAATTTTATTTTCATAACGATACATAATATGAAATGAAGCTAAAACGCCAAATATCAAAACAAATAAAAAAATCATTGAGCAGATAACGGCTAATACGGAAACCGTTATTTTTGAGTGCCTTGAGCTGAAAATTTTTTCAATCATATCATTATCTCTCCGCCATTATTAATTATGTCCATTATTGACTTGTTTTTCGAATATGTAACATTTACAAAGCAAATAATAATAATAAAAAATATTCAGGAGGCATTACAATACATGGAAAACAAAAATCCTCAGATTACAATATGGACAATAATATCCGTAACAACAGTTATTTTGTGCTCTGTGACTTTTATACTGTCATTAAGTTTAAGCAAAAAAGTAAACAAGCTGCAAGCCGAATCGGAAGAAATGGAATTGAAAGTAGCAAAAATCTCAGAAATCAGTTCTGAAGTTACGGAAAACACCGATGTAGCGTTTGTACTAAAAAATCACAACGGCGTTATTGGCGTGTTTGATCAATTCGGAGTTTTAACCGATATAATTAATGTAGATATAAAAAGCCTGCCCGAGCGGGACAGGTCCATGCTCGAAGCAGGCATATGGGCACGCTCTCGTCAAGAGCTGGCCTCTCTTATTGAAGACTATACCGGTTAATTTTTAAACACTGCATTTCCACTGCCAACTACAGATACAAATTCTTGCATCAAAAATTCGCTTAGTGCGACACCCACGCTGTGTGTATGATATTCTTTGGAAGAATTATCATAAAACGTAACCGGCACAGTTCCTTCAAATATTTCTATCAAGTTAAGACATTTCTTATACTCGACAGACGATCTCATATCCGGCACTCTCAAAAACAATCTCGGTTGCTTTGCAACCGGTGCTTGCTTTGAGGGGGTCGGATCTTTTTTATTTGAATCACCGCAACTTTCCGCAGTAACACTTTTATGCGTTTCCTTGAACTTTGCGTTTTCTATCAAAGCCGCTATATTCGAAGCTATAACGCGAACCTGCTCGCCATCTCGTATTTGCACACGTCCTTCAATGTACAGCGGACTATCAGGATAAATAACTTGCTGACATTTTTGATACAACGAAGGAAATATAATACATTCTATAGAACCATATCTGTCCTCAAGTGTTACAAATGCCATACACTCATCTTTTTTGGTCATTTTACGTGTCATTTCTGAAATAATACCCGCTATTCTGACTTTTTTTCCATCTTCCAAAGCATTATGGTCTACATCTTCCATTTGAACAAGTTCTGACAAAGGAAGTGTATTGAGCGAATTTATACATTTTGTATAGCTGTCGAGCAAGTGTCCCGAGAAATACATACCGGAGCTTTCTTTTTCAAGAATCAGTAATTCTCGCAACGAATATTCCGGTATACTCGGATATTTGAATCCAACATTTCGATCGTTATCCTGAATAGTACTGAACATATCCAACTGTCCCGAAATGTTCTTGCGCCGCTTATCGGCAACAGAATCCATAACTGCTTCATATGATGCAACAAGACAGCTTCTCGGCACACCGAGGCCATCAAAAGCACCTACCTTAACAAGCGCTTCAAGCTGACGTTTGTTAAGTGCGCAATCAGACATACGCGAAACAAAATCTTCAAATGATGAGAATTCACCATGAGAGCGTTCGGAAACAATAGCTTCAGCGAATTGCCTGCTTATATTCTTCAGGCCCAACAATCCAAATAATATGTCATTTCCGTTAACACAAAAATCAGCGGAACAGGTATTTATATTTGGCGGAAGTATACGTATTCCGCGTTTTGTACACTCGGATATATAACCGGCCATCTTAGGGGCACTTCCCATAACAGAGTTCAATAATGCCGCAAAAAACTCGCGAGGATAATGTGCTTTTAAATACGCGGTACGATACGATATAATGGAATACGCTGCGGCGTGACCTTTTTTAAACGCATAATTAGCAAAGCTTATCATGCTATCAAACAATTTATTGGCTATTTCATTATCAACACCGCGATTTGCCGCCCCCTCGACAAAATCAGCGCGTTCCGCCTCCATCACGTCCCATTTCTTTTTTGACATAGCTCTACGAACAATATCAGCATGTCCATAGGTATATCCTGCAAGTTCTCTGAAAATACTCAATACCTGCTCTTGATATATAATACAGCCATACGTAGGAGACAATATCGACTCAAGGATTGGATGTTCATATTTTATTTTTGACGGATCCTGTCTGCACTCTATATATTGAGGAATAGAGTCCATTGGACCGGGCCTGTATAGTGAAAGCGCCGCAAATATATCATCTATTTTGGTTGGATGCAAGGACATAAGCATCTGACGCATCCCAGTGGATTCAAGCTGAAATACACCTGATGTATTACCCGCCGAAATAAGTTCATAAGTATCAAGATCATCGAGCTCTATACGTGAAATATCAAACTCCGGATCAGAACATTTTATTTGTTTTTCTGCATCATCGATTATGGTCAAATATCTCAAGCCCAAAAAGTCAAACTTCAAAAGCCCCAACTGAGATATTGTATCCATATCATATTGCGTAATTACAACACCGTTACTCGTAGATTGAGGTACATATTGCATAACCGGATCATCGGTTATAACTATTCCCGCGGCATGCACAGACACATTTCTCGGCATTCCTTCAATAGCTTTCGCTGTATCGATCAATCTGCGTGTACTATCGGACGATTCATATAAAGCCTTGAGATCCGGCAATGCCAAGGCATCTTCTATTGTTATATTAAGCTCTTGAGGAATTGCTCGTGCGACAACATCTACATCTGAATATGCCATTCCCATAGCTCGTCCTACATCTCTGACAGCCGCTCGAGCTGCAAGAGTACCGAAAGTTATGATTTGAGACACATGGTCCGACCCATATCTCTCCGCAACATAATCTATAACCTCACCGCGCCGATTATAGCAAAAATCAATATCAATATCCGGCATACTGATGCGTTCAGGGTTGAGGAATATCTCAAACAGCAATCCAAAATATATTGGATCGATATCCGTTATACCCAAGCAATATGCAACCAAACTTCCCGCCCCCGAACCGCGTCCGGGACCAACAGGTATATCCTTGCTTTTTGCATAGTTAACATAATCCTGAACTATCAAAAAATAATCCGAATACCCCATATCATTAATCACAGATAGCTCATATTCAAGTCTATTTAAATATATATTCTCGTTATTGTGATATGTTATATTTCCATCATTCACGCGACGTTCAAGTCCTGCATATGCCATGTCTCTGAGAAGATCAGATGGTTTTATACCGCCGGTGCACGGATATTTAGGCAAAAATATCTTATCAAAACTAAAATTAAAATTACAGCGTTCAGCTATTTTAACCGTATTCTCGATTGCTCCCGAATACTTACCGAACAGCATTCTCATTTCGTCTGTTGTTTTATAATAATACTCATCGCCTTCAAACCCGATCGGCCGACCGTCTGAAATGACACTGTTGGTCTGAATACACATCAAAATAGCCTGCGTATCAGCATCACGGCGACGAAGATAGTGACAGTCATTGGTGGCAACCATTGGAATTTCACATTCTTCAGCCAAAGAAACCAACTCCGGAAGTATTTGAAGCTGTTCGGGCAAACCGTGATTTTGAAGCTCAATAAAAAAATTATCCTGTCCAAAAATATCGCGCAACTCCATAGCTGCCGCACGTGCGCCTGCCCTGTCGCCCTTAGAAAGCGCACGCGGAATTTTGCCTGCCAGACATCCAGAAAGCGCGATCAGTCCTTCCGAATGTTCCCGAAGCAACGCCATATCAATACGAGGCTTGGAATAAAATCCCTCTGTAAATCCCTTTGATGCCAAGCAAATAAGATTTTTATATCCTTGCTCATTTTTACATAACAGAACCAAGTGATTATACCTATTAAGCTGTGCACTATTTTTGGAAAAACGAGATTCTGCAGCGACATAAACCTCACAGCCGATGATAGGCTTTATTTTTTCTTTTTTACACGCATTATAAAATGCAACAGCACCGTACATAACTCCATGATCGGTTATCGCAACAGCATCATGCCCGCACTCCTTGGCCCGTTTGGGAATATCGGATATACGACAAGCACCATCAAGCAAACTATATTCACTATGCAAATGAAGATGTACAAAATCTCCCATAGCGGGCTCCTTTCAAATCACTTAATAATTATTTTACTCGCCTCTTCTGAAATTTTTGCCAATCTGTGATTCAGACCGGATTTCGATATAGCCGGAGTGTGCAAAGATGCCAATTCAGCAAGCGATACATCCATATGCTCCAAACGCAATCGAGCGGTTTGCTGTATATCCGGCGGCAATGCTTCAAATCGTCCCGCCTTTATCAGCAGCTCTATTTCCGATACTTGTCTGCGCGCAGTTTCAACAGACTTGGATATATTCTT
Organism: Eubacteriales bacterium; assembly: GCA_045586785.1. Classification (GTDB taxonomy): domain Bacteria; phylum Bacillota; class Clostridia; order Oscillospirales; family CAG-272; genus UMGS1002. The sequence continues at coordinate 68,393 of JAZNBA010000043.1, forward strand.
CGCCACACAGTTAGTAGCTCTATTTTCAGAATTACGAATGTCTCGCTCTATTTTACAATTCATAACGTGAAACGCAGAATTGTTGGCACCGATCAAGACCAGCAACGCTTCAATAGCCTCACTTCTTTTATAATATAATCCTACACCCTTAGACCTGTTTATTATTTTGGGTTGACATTCCATTTCGGATAATATTAAAAAAACATTTTTGGCTATCACGGCGTCATTCAACACGAGCTCAGCATGATAGCAAGACGAAGGATCACTGACAGACCCCGACGCAATAAATACACCTCTGATAAATGCAGCCATACAGTTAGAGCACTTAAACAACTCATGCACATCACTGTACTCATATTTTGAGGCATCAATATCAAATTTAAATCTGTACGTTACTCGCCCTCTGATAGAGCTGTATTCGCAAACAGCGGTCGTTTTGTATTTTTCGCGAATTAACTTGGAAATAAAATCCTCAATATTTTTATTTTCGGAAACAATAATTAGCTCGCGCCGGTCTCCGTCTTTCAACGAGCAAAATTCAAGTCCTGCAGCAAGCGCTTTTCTGCAACAGGAGCTTTTGGGATAAATTGCTATAAGTTCATTTTTAATATCTGAGGTAAAAGACATTATCGTATATACCTTATCTCACATTCCGGTTCAAAACCGTATTTTTTTAATATTATTTTTTGAATATGTGCTATCAATTCAAGCACATCATTTGATGTAGCCTCTCCGCAGTTGACAATAAATCCGGCATGCTTTTCAGAAATTTGAGCACCGCCGATACGATACCCTTTAAGGCCACAATCATCAATAATTTTGCTTACCGCATATTGCTCGTGTCTTTTAAATATGCTACCCGCATTAGGCTTATCCAAGGGTTGCTTTGCCTCGCGATTTTGTTTATTTTGCATCATAGCTTTTTTTATGGAATCCACATCACCATATGCAAGGTCAAGTGTAGCCGATAATATTATCAACTCATCTTTTTGCATGAAAGCGCTGTGACGATACGACATATCAAGCTCATCACGATTTAATTCAACAACTCTTCCGCTATTGATGTCATAACACTCCACACTGTCAATTACAGCAGCAATTTCAGATCCGTACGCTCCGGCGTTCATAAATACCGCGCCGCCACAACTGCCGGGAATTCCATATGCAAATTCCAAGCCGGTCAATTGGTTTTTCATGGCCATAATAGACATTCCAATAAAAGAGGCGCCGCATTCTGCCCGCATAACGGTGCCCTCAACGGCCACCTCACGCATATTGGTCGTAGATATAACAACACCGTCATATCCACTATCGTCAAACAATATATTACTTCCGTTTCCGATAACAACAAATTTTATATCATATCTCCGAACAGCGTTCAGCACTGCTATCATTTCTTCTTTTTGTCGAGGAAGCACTGTCAGCGCAGCAGGTCCGCCTATTTGAAAAGATGAGCGCGAAGATAACAATTCATTAGTCTTGCACTCGACGCCAATGCCCAAGATTTCGGACTCAAATTTGTAAATCATATTATACACACACTCAAAATAATTATTTTGTGATCTCAATTAACATTTCAAGATCATCTATAATATAGTCGATATCAATATTCTGCGGTATCGGCTTGTGCTTAGGGTTAAACCAACAAACAGGTATTCCGGCATCAATTCCGCCGCGGATATCCGACGTCAATGAGTCACCTATAACCAATGTATGTTTAGAGCAAAAATCCGGAATTGCTTTTTTCACCGCCTCGAAATATTTAGGAGAAGGTTTGTCGCAGCCGATTTCTTCCGATATAAAAATCCGAGAAAAAAGAGGATATATCGGAGAATTATAGATCCTCCCCTCCTGTATCATCTTGAAGCCGTTGGTTATAATATAAAGCCGACATTTTGATGCCAACTTTGTACACACTTCAAAAGCATTTCCCAACAAATGAGATTGCTTTGAAAGTTCGTTTTCATATGTACGCGCTACCTTTGTTGCATCGTAATCAACGCCCAACGCAGATGCCAACTCCTCAAATCGACGCACCTTAAGCACATCACGCTCTATCTCTTTTCTCTCAAGTTTTTTCCACAACGCGTCGTTCAGTTTGGAATAAATAGATATAGTATCATCGTCAGCGATAATGCCAAAGTGAGCCATAGCTGAAATAAACGCATCGTGTTCCGCGAGTTCAAAGTCAAGCAATGTGCCATCTGCATCAAAAAGAAGAGTATCGTATTTCATATGCCAATCATCCTCCAGCGGCGTACTGACCTTATTATACAATATTCTTTTTTAATTTTCAACAGTTTATTTTACAAAACATCAAACAACTCTTGCAAATATTTAAAATATATAGTATAATATTATATTGAAGTAGTATTTTATTGAGGTATTCCAATGAAAGTGATCGGTTTGACCGGCCCCAGCGGCGTCGGAAAAGGTTGGGTATGCAATTATTTAGCGCAATTCAACATCCCATCAATAGATACAGACGCGGTGTATCACGAATTATTGATTCCGCCGTCTCAGTGTCTGGATGAATTGGTAATGACCTTTGGGCAACAAATTTTAAACGACGGCAAACTTGACCGTGCGACACTTGCGACAATAGTTTTTTCTGACCCGCAAAAATTAAAGCTACTCAATACCATTACTCACAAATATATTCTCGCTCAAACCGATGTGTTACTGAATACGTACCGTCGGGAGGGACGCCCCGCCGCAATCGTTGATGCTCCTGCATTATTTGAATCGGAGTATGATACAAACTGTGACTTCGTGATTACAGTCCTCGCCGACAAAGAATTGCGTCTCAAGCGCATTATAAAACGAGATGGGCTCTCAAAACAGGCCGCCGAAAAACGCCTGAACGCACAAAAGGCCGATGAATTTTACGCATCTCGCGCCAAATACACAGTTATTAATAACGGCAATGACTCATTGTTAAGCCGGGATCTTTTGTCCATTCTGAAAAAGGAAGGGATTGTTACTTGTTAAACAAAAAGCAAAAATATGTTATTGTAGTTATTCTACTGATAATCGTTTCCTTAACAACAGGGTTCTTATATCAACAATTATACAGTGTCATACAAAAAGAAAGATATCCGATAAAGTTCAGCCAATACGTTTCTCAAGCCTCTCGAGAATTTGATGTGCCCGAGCCTATAATTTATGCCACCATAAAAACCGAAAGCAACTTTGTACACAATGCAGAATCATCTGCAGGAGCACGGGGGTTGATGCAACTTATGCCTTCAACATTTGAATGGCTGACAACCTCGGTTTTGAAAGAACATTTACCGCCGGAAGACATAACAGACCCCCAAACCAACATTCGTTATGGAACATACATGTTATCCTGGCTCTATAATCTGCTCGGCGATTGGGAAACAGTATTCGCGGCATATAATGCGGGAATAGGTAATGTTAATTCATGGCTCGAAAACGAGCAATACTCAAAAAACGGCAAATTAACAAATATTCCGTTTGCAGAAACACGGGAATATGTTAAACGCCAGCTTTCAAATATAAAAAAATATGAAAATTTGTATTATACAGGAGATTGATCATGGAAACAAAAGAACTCAAAGAAAAGCTTTTTTATTCAAAGAAAAACGTTTTTGAAAATGCATCTGATGACGCAGAAGCAGCATATGAATATGCAAAAAACTATGTGCATTTTCTCGATGCCGCCAAAACAGAACGTGAGTCTGTTATCGAAAGTATTAAAATTGCAGAGGCTGCCGGCTTTAAGTCCTATGAACTCGGCGAAAAAATCAACGTTGGCGACAAACTGTACTATAATAACCGCGGCAAAAATCTCTTTTTGTTCACAGTAGGCTCTGAGCCTCTTGAAAACGGCATCAGAATAGCCGCAGCGCATATTGACTCTCCCCGTCTAGACCTGAAGCAATGCCCTCTTTATGAGGAAAGCGGAATGGGATTCTTCAAAACTCACTATTACGGCGGTGTTCGCAAGTATCAGTGGGTAGCTACTCCTCTCGCGCTTCACGGTGTTGTCGTAAAGGCAAACGGCGAAAGCATTGACATTGTCATAGGCGAAGATGACAACGATCCTATATTCTACATCAATGACCTTCTCCCACATCTTGGCGCAGAACAGTCCAGAAAGCCCTTGGGTGAAGCTATACCCGGCGAAAAGCTTAATATTTTGGCGGGAAGCCGTCCTTACGGAGAGGGATCCGATGCAATAAAGCTCAATATAATTCGCATACTCAATGAAAAATACGGCATCACAGAAGAAGACTTTTTGACCGCAGAGCTGTCTGCAGTTCCCGCCGCTAAGGCTCGTGATGTAGGTCTTGACCGTTCGCTTATCGGCGCTTACGGTCACGATGACAGGGTTTGCGCTTACCCGGCACTTACCGCAATAATCGATAACGCAGATTCCGTTCATACACTTATGTGTGTTCTGGCAGACAAAGAAGAAACCGGCAGCGAAGGTATCAGCGGCATGAAGTGTGACATTCTTGAAGACCTCATCAACGAGCTCAGCGCCGCACGTAACGCCAATCCCGCAGTAGTCCGCGCCAACTCCAAGTGTCTTTCGGCCGATGTTGCTGCAGCATATGATCCTAACTTCCCCGAAGTATTTGAAAAGCGCAATTCCGCTCTCATCAACTGCGGTGTAGTGTTGTGCAAATATACCGGTTCTCGCGGCAAGGGTGGCACAAACGACGCATCCGCAGAATATATCGGATGGCTTCGTCAGATCATGGCTGAGCAGAATGTTATATGGCAAACCGGTGAGCTGGGTAAAGTTGATGCAGGAGGCGGCGGAACGGTTGCTATGTACATCGCCAAGCACAACATCGAAACCGTTGACCTTGGAGTACCCGTAATTGCAATGCACGCTCCCTATGAAATAATTGCCAAGACCGACCTTTATGAAGCAGCACGCGCATTCGGCGCCTTCTTCAAATAATTTGTAAGTTTAAACATTATGCTTGAAAAATTAAAAGCGGCAAACGAAAAGTACAGAAAAATAGAAGAAGCCCTTGCATCACCTGATGTTTATTCCGATATCGAACGTTATACAAGCCTTATGAAGGAGCACAAAGCTCTTACACCTATTATAACTAAATATCGAGAATATCTCGCCGCACAAGAAAATATGCATTCTGCACGTGAAATATTGGATTCACGAGCAGATGCAGAACTCAAGGAGCTGGCGCAGGAAGAATTCGAGTTTTCGCGTACCGAATCGGAGCAGCTGTTCGAAGAACTCAAAGTACTCTTGCTTCCTCGAGACCCCAATGACGACAAAAACGTCATAATTGAAATTCGCGCAGGAGCGGGCGGTGAGGAATCTGCCCTATTTGCTTATGTACTTTACAGAATGTATAATATGTATGCCGAGGCACAGCGTTTCAAGGTATCCCTGCTCAATGTAAATGAAACAGAGCTGGGCGGTTTTCGAGAAGTCACTTTTATGATAGAAGGCGACGGCGCATACTCACGCTTCAAATTCGAGAGTGGCGTACACCGCGTTCAGCGCGTTCCCGAAACCGAATCTCAAGGACGTATACACACTTCCACAACAACAGTTGCCGTATTACCGGAGGCTGAAGAAGTTGAGATCGAGATAAATCCTGCGGACATTATTATAGAGTCCTGTAAATCAAGCGGCGCCGGCGGTCAGCATATAAATAAAACAGAATCCGCCGTACGTTTGACACATAAACCCACGGGCATCGTTATCGAATGTCAAAACGAAAGAAGCCAATTCCAGAACAAAGAAAAAGCACTCAAAATGTTGCGTGCTAAATTATACGAAATAAAGCAGACCGAGCAGGATGAGCTCATTGCATCTACCCGCAAGAGTCAGGTCGGAACCGGAGATAGAAGCGAAAAAATTCGCACCTACAATTATCCGCAAAGCCGTGTTACTGATCACCGCATAGGTTTATCGTTATATTCATTAGAGTCGTTTTTAAACGGCGATATAGGTGGAATGATAGATGCTCTGATAACTGCCGACACAGCAGAACGTCTCAAAAGTTCGGAGACTTAAATGTTTATGAAAACCGAAATCATTAAAATTGACAATTGTGAAAAAAACCTTGAAGGACTTGAGCGTGCCGCCCAAACCTTAAAACACGGCGGTCTTGTTGTTTTTCCGACCGAGACTGTATACGGTCTCGGCGGAGATGCCACCGCGGCAGATGTGGCAAAAAAAATATACACCGCTAAAGGACGTCCGTCAAACAATCCGCTTATCATTCACATAGCACGTCCCGAAGATGCGGAAAATTACGCTTACACAAGCGAATATTATTACCGCCTTGCTCAGGCATTTATGCCCGGCCCCCTCACGATCATACTCCCCAAAAAGAGCAGCATCCCGCCTGAAGTAACAGGGGGACTTGACACAGTAGCGGTAAGATGCCCATCACATCCAATTGCAAGGGCTTTGATAAATGCAGCACAAGTACCGATAGCCGCCCCCTCGGCAAATATATCAGGACGTCCGTCACCTACATCCGCAGATTACTGTATAGCGGATCTTGACGGTAAAGTCGATATGATAATTGACGGGGGCGAATGTGACATTGGCTTGGAATCAACTATAATTATGTTGCGCCAAGGCACAGCAATACTTCTCCGCCCCGGAGCAATAACATACGATGCATTATGCTGTGTTTGCGAAAACGTTGAAATTTCCGCAGCAGCACAAGGCACGCTGGCAGAAAATGAGCGACCGTTAGCCCCCGGAATGATGTACCGTCACTATGCTCCGAGTGCAGCCTTTGTTTTACTTGACGGAGATGTAGACAAATTTATCCCCTATATAAAGCAACAACGGTCAGAAGGTGAACGCTGCGCTGCAATATGCTCAAACAGCGAAGCGAAGGAGCTTGAATATAAAGATACTGTAATATATGGAGATCCCGATGATCTTATCACTCAGGCACATCGTCTGTTCTCTGCATTGCGTGAAGCGGATGCGCTTGGATGCAATGTTATATATGCAAGAAAGCCTTCCACAAACGGTCTGGGACTCGCGTTATACAACAGAATGATACGCGCCGCTTCTCACACAATAAGAACAATTTAACTCGTAAATACAAAAGAGGTAAGAATGGCAAAAAAACGCAAAAGCGCGGCGAAAAGCATTGCGGAAATAGTTCCCGCCCCTGCTCAGCCTCAGCTTATAACAGATACAATAGAAAAAAATTTCATGCCCTACGCCATGAGCGTAATAGTCTCCCGTGCCATCCCGGAGATAGACGGCTTGAAGCCGGCTCACAGAAAATTACTGTACACCATGTATAAAATGGGACTTCTCACCGGCACAAAAACCAAAAGCGCCAATGTAGTCGGACAAACCATGAAGCTCAACCCTCACGGTGACGCATCTATATATGAAACCCTGGTTCGTCTTACCCGAGGAAACGAAACATTGCTTCATCCGCTTATCGATTCAAAGGGTTCATTCGGCAAACAATATTCGTCTGACATGAAATATGCAGCGTCACGTTATACCGAGTGCAAGCTGGATCCGTTCTGCGCGGAGATATTCCGAGGAATTGACAAAAACGCCGTAGATTTTACAGACAACTATGACGGTACGCTTCAAGAGCCTGTCCTGCTTCCCACTACATTCCCCAATATACTTGTAATGCCAAACACGGGAATTGCCGTAGGTATGGCGTCCAATATATGCTCGTTCAACCTTGCGGAAGTATGCGATGGCGCGATAGCCTTATTGAAAAATCCCAAAACCAAAGTAGACAAGCTTCTGGATATAATAAAAGCACCCGATTTCCCGGGTGGCGGTGCTATTATTTACGACAGAGAAAAAATGCGCGAAATATATGAAACGGGGCAAGGTTCCGTTCGTATACGCTCTCGTTATAACTACGACAAAGACGCAAACTGCATAGATATTCTTCAGATCCCCTACTCTACCAGCATTGAGCAAATAATGGACAGGATCGCAGATCTGATAAAAGAAAACAAGCTTAAAGAGATTACAGACTTCCGCGATGAAATAGACCTTTCCGGCTTCAAGCTTACAATAGACCTTAGAAAAGGAACCGATCCTGACAAGCTGATGACAAAGTTGTTCAAGCTAACCACACTTGAAGACAGCTTCAAGTGCAACTTCAACGTTCTCATCGACTCAACTCCGCGTCAGATGGGTGTACTTGAAATTCTGAACGAGTGGATCAAATTCAGAATGACTTGCGTCACACGTGAGTTAACATATGACCTGGGTAAGAAAAAAGACAAGCTTCATTTACTCCTCGGTCTTGCCAAAATACTGCTGGATATAGATAAAGCTATTCGCATTATACGTCAGACCGAAAAAGAAAGTGATGTTGTCCCTAACCTCATGACCGGCTTTGATATTGACGATATTCAAGCAGAATATATTGCAGAGATCAAATTGCGTCACCTCAACAGAGAGTATATTCTCAACCGTGTCAGCGAAATAGAGGGACTGCAGAAAGAAATTGCAGACCTTGAGGACTTGCTGGGTGATGAACTTAAAATCCGAGCTTACATTGCATCTCAGTTGGTTGAGATCAAAAAGAAATACGGACGTCCCAGACGCTCTCAGCTTATCGGTGCCGACGATATCCAGGAGTATAAAGAAGAAGAACATGTAGAAAGCTTTACAGGCTCAATAGTTCTTACCCGAGAGGGATATTTCAAGAAGATATCTCAGGTATCGTTACGAATGAGCGACAATCATATGCTCAAAGAAGGAGACAGCATATCTCAAACCTTTGAGGTAGATAATACCGCTGAACTGGTGTTCTTTACAGATAAAGCTCAGGTATATCGCGCCAAGGTTTCTGATTTCGAACCCACTAAGGCTTCCGCCCTCGGCGATTTTATCCCCGCTAAGCTTGGAATGGACGCGGGAGAAAAGCCCATGTTCATGAATGTCCAGAACACCTACCCTGCAGGAGACAATATGGTCTTTATCTTTGAAAACGGCAAAGGCGTTAAAATACCTGTCACAGCTTATGAGACAAAAGGCAACCGCAGAAAGCTCACAGGAGCGTTCTCTGCAACATCTCCCGTGGTGGGCATATTCTATGAGCATAAAAATAAGCCCTTTGACATTCTCATTATATCCAGCGCAGACCGTGCCCTTGTTGTCAAATCATCGCATATAACACAAATGACAACGCGCACATCGGGAGGCACTACGCTGCTGTCTTTAAAGAAAGGACAAAAGGTCGTATCTGCCATAACGAACTTTGAAGAAAAATACAGCGATACCAAGGGATACCGCAAAATCAAATTTCCTTCTCCAGGCACACTGCTTGCGGAAAAAGACATAAATGTTCAACAACTGAAAATAGAAGAATGATTTATCGAAAGGAACTCAATCAAATGTCTGAGCGTCGTAAAAGAACCCCCAAAAGAGTTATCGCGATTCGCATAATATGCGGATTTCTTGCCCTTCTTATGATTGGCGGCGTTGCTTATTCTGCAATTTCATTTTTAATTTCTTAAAAGGAGATAACAATAATGACAAAGGCTGAACTTTTAAAAATGGTAGACCACACTCTACTTGCCACAACCGCAACCGAAGCTGATATACGTACAGTATGCGATGATGGCATCAAGTATAACTGCGCGAGTATATGTATACCCGGAACACATATTAAATTTGCATCCGATTATGTAGACGGCAAAATAAAAGTTTGCGCAGTAGCAGGCTTCCCTCTTGGATACAGCACCACGGCTGTAAAATGCTTTGAAGCCGAGCAGGCTTTAAAAAACGGAGCTTCCGAGGTAGATATCGTCGCCAACATCTGCCGTATTAAAGAAGGAAGATTTGACGATGTACTTAACGATATCGCATCCGTTAAGCGTACAATGGGTGATCATATACTCAAGGTTATTATCGAAACCTGCCTTTTAACCGACGAGGAAAAAATACGCATGTGCCACATAGTAGCGGAAGCAGGAGCGGACTTTATCAAAACTTCCACGGGTTTTTCCACAGGTGGCGCTACACGGGAGGACATTGCATTATTTGCAAATAATGTTCCCGCGGGCTTGAAGATCAAAGCCGCAGGCGGTATCAGATCTTTTGAGGATGCGGAAGACTTTGTAAAGCTCGGCGCATCAAGACTTGGAACCAGTGCACTGGTCAAGCTTATTAAAAAAGAAGAACTCGGTTCATATTGATCAGATCGTATAAAATGATAATAGATTTCCATACCCATTGCTTTCCGGATGCCTTGGCTCCGCGGGCATTGGAAGCTTTGAAGCATAACGCAGAGCAAACTCAAATGCAGGCATGCACAAACGGAACGGCTTCAGATACCGAGAGAAATCTTCGCGAAAACGGAATAGACCTTGGCGTTGTATGCAACATTGCAACTAATGTTCGTCAGCAAACCAAGGTCAATGATTTTGCTATCTCACTGTTGCACAGCAACAAAAAACTGATCCCTTTAGGTTCTATACATCCCGACAGCACGAACAAATATGAAGAGCTGAAACGTCTGCATGACAATGGTATAAAAGGCATCAAGGTGCATCCGGATTATGTCTCAATCGAGATTACCGCCCCCGGATACAGTGAAATATTTTCTATTTGTGAGCAATTAGGATTGTTTGTCATAACTCATGCAGGATGGGACCCGGTGTCTCCCGATCACATCCACGCGTCCCCTGAAGGAATATTGCAGGTAATAAATAATCATCCCAACTTGAAGTTGGTGGCGGCACATATGGGCGGCTATGCTTATTCCAAAGATGTCATTGATAATCTGGTCGGACGCGATATTTATTTCGACACTTCTCTGTCATCATATCGCTCAGATGAACGAGATAACTTATTAACCATATTAAAAGAACACCGTCCCGATCGCCTCTTGTTTGCCACAGATACTCCGTGGTCTCTAACTCAACGCGAACTGGAGTTTATTTATTCGGCAAATCTGTCTGAAGAATTAACCGAAAAAATACTGTTTCACAATGCAAAAAATCTTTTAAATATGTAAAAAAGTCTGCGTCATTTCGACGCAGACTTTTTTAATAATATCTTTCAATATTCTTTGATATATACGCCATTGTACGACCTTGTATATATTTCTGATTATTGATTAAAAATCGCTTGAAATTATCAGCATTCACAGAATTGTTGTGATATCTTTGAACAACTGATGCCATATCTTTATCTCCAGCCTCTTCAAGGCAACGAAAGATCACTGAAAAAACTCGATCATCGGATGTACCTATAAGCATCAAAACATTATCATCCAAAGCCGATCGATAAAGCAGTCTGTAAACGATGACAGGACGCAATATTGCACCAATCCCAAAATTTCCGTTTTCAAGTCCTCGGCGCTGGATAAGAAAATCTATACCGCCCATCCGCTCAATAAAATTGTCCAATCTCGACGACACAGATTCATAATCAAGCTGCTCTATGGAAATATTACGGTTTGTTTTCTCGTCATAAAGAAAAAAGTTCGGAACATTATTTCGTGACAAAAGTATTACAAATATATATAACAACGCCAATATTATTAAAAGCGTCGAGCATATAAAAATAAGTATTTTAGTTAAGACCGAATCACTTAAAATTGCCGCAATTACACCAAAAATTGCAAGTATCAGCGCAACTGTCGCTACTACCCCTAAAATAACATTTTGTTTTTTCAAATTTGGCACACTACATCTCCATTCCACTCGGTATCACATATCAAGTAAATTGTAATAATATATAGGAAGAGCTGACCATCCGTGACATAAGCTTCCCGCTCCTCCAAAGTCTGCAGCTCCTTTAATAGTTTCCCAGAACGCAGTAGCTCCTGCCTCAAGCATAGCTCCGTAATCCCTGTCGATCTCGTCAAGTATAATACTTGAATAGTACGTCCTGTTTTCAGCCAACAGCGCGTCAAACCTAAATGAGTTCATGCTGAGCGTATTGGGAATTACATCAACATCCCCCGATTCCCCGCCGTTTGCTGACAAAATTTTAAGTATATTTTTCTTATCAACGTTTTCGGCAGCACCGCAAAGCAAGCACAAAGAATTTGTAAGAACGCTGTACTTATCGCAATCCTGGCGGGTCATAAACAAACCCACGTGGTCGTTCCAAAAGTACTTCATAATAGCCACCGTCAGCATATCCGCTACGCTGGAATATTTTGATGCATCTCTATCAAATCCCAAAATATTTGCAATTTTTGAAAATGCTCGCAAAGCAAGTACCAAAAACGCATTAAGCGGTGCCTCGTATCGCGGCTCTGAGCTTTTTCCAAGTGAGCCGCTCATGGTTTCCGACCACTCATAAAAATTCCAGTGATTCGGAAACGTCAGTATCAATCCACTGTCATCTATTCTACGTACAAACACATTGATCAGATCCTCAAGCATATCGTAAAGCTCTGTAGCTAAAGATATATCGCCCGAATGACCTATATACTCCCACATCTGAACAAAGTACATGAGTGAAAACGCTGGTATCGGAAAATCCAATCCCGCAGGATAGCACAATGACAAAATTCCATCATCCCGAACACCCTTGGATATCAATAGCAACGACGCTCTCGCAAATTCGTATTCTTTAAAAGAATAGTAACCGCAAAGCATCTGATTGCGCGAGTCCATTGTGTACAACGCCTGCTCACGCCACGGGCAGTCCTCATAATGCTCATGCATACATTGCACTAATGTGTTTACACAAACATCGTAAATACGACGCCGAAGCTCATTATCGGGGCGCCCCGTCAGTACTTTATTTACCGGATACGTGGTCGGACGTATCCCCAGATATTTCAACTCCAATGACTCAACGGGCGCAAATATCTGAACATAGCGACAGCCAAAACGTTTGAACGAGCCTAAGAATTTATTATCGCCTTCAGCCGCAATATACGTTGCCACAAACGCTCTTTTGCCGACGCTTGTGCGGCATCTGCCGTCTATAAGATGCTCGCCATATCCTATATCAATACATGTAACGGACGGTACCCAAAGCTCCATATCCAAAAAGCCCGCAACTTCACTGCCAACATCAACGATAGCAAAAACGCCGTCATACCCATCGCGACGAGTCAGAAACGAGTTGATTACATCATAATCAAGCAATTCCGCATCCCGCATTCTTATTTCGGAAGCAACATCTGAACTGTTATATTTATAAGAACCGCATCTGACTATATTGAACGGCGTGCGTTCGCCGAGTGTCAGCTTGCTTACAGGTCGTGGAACCAACTTGCGTGATCGACTGTTAAATTCAACGCTATCCAAAAAATCTTTGTCACGGCAAGCCAAATACTCATCACTTTTTGATGAATCATAGCAATATGTGAGCCCAAGCTGACTGGTTATAATTTTGCGTTGTCCCGAAACATAATCTAGCGACAAACGTGATAATGTGCTTTTATTCGAGCACGCAACAACATTATTGTCATTAAAAAGCTCAAATATCAAGCCGGCTTGCCCCTTAACATACGTTTGGGAGTCTACACCGTAATACCATACTTTTATTACCATACGGTTATTACCCTGCTTTACATAATCACTCACATCAACGCTGTCGTATACCTTATAAAAAGGATAATCCGCATATTGACCGAAAGCTGCAAGCTCGCCATTTATATAAACGTTATAGTCGGAATCGGCAGAAATATTTAATTTCCATTTGCCGCCGTTGCCATCAAAATCGCAGACAAAATCCGCAAATTCATCCGCGCCTGCATTATCTCGGCTCCATATCCACCGAGCCTTCTCAAATGCCATTTACTTGTTCTCTGCAGCTGTCAACGTATTTTTAAGCAGCATGGTTATAGTCATAGGACCGACTCCGCCCGGCACAGGCGTAATATACGACGCAATAGGCTCTACAGCCGCATAATCTACGTCTCCAACCAGTTTTCCATCCGGCAGGCGGTTGATACCCACGTCAATAACAACAGCGCCTTCTTTGACCATATCGGATGTTATAAAGTAAGGTCTGCCAACCGCGCTTACCAATATGTCTGCTCTCTTACATACCTGCGCAAGATCCTTGGTACGGCTGTGACATACAGTAACAGTGCCGTTTGCCTCAAGCAACAGCATAGCCATAGGCTTACCGACTATGTTGGAACGACCGACAACCACACATTCCTTACCCGCAACCTCAACGCCGCTTCTGCGCAAAAGCTCCATAACGCCCGCAGGTGTGCAAGGAACAAATGTATAGCCTCCACTCATAACTCGACCTACATTCACGGGATGGAATGCATCCACATCTTTTCGGGGATTTATCGCCATTATTACCTCGCCCTCATCAAGATGCTTGGGGAGAGGTAGCTGAACCAGTATTCCGTGTATTTTATCATCAGCATTAAGTCTGTCTATCACAGACTTAAGTGTAGCCATATCTGTTTCTGCAGGCAAAGCGATCTCTTCAGAATAAAATCCTACTTCCTCGCAAGCACGCTTTTTATTTCTTACGTAAACCTTGGACGCGGGATCCTCTCCCACAATGATAACAGCAAGTCCGGGCTTTTCACCTGTCTTTTCAATATATGCCTTTGTCTGCTCTGCTATTTCAACTCGAATCTGAGAAGAAATATCCTTTCCGTCAATTATTTTCGCCATTTTGAGCGTCCTCGCTTTCTATTTTTTGTTCAGTAACATTCGTCTGATTTGAAGTCGTATCCAAATCTTCCGAGAGCTGCTTATCCTCTACTTTTTTATCATCATCTTTTTTGGTAGGTAAAACGCGCTTGATAAAGTTCTTATACACCGGCTCATAGTCCGCCCCCTCAAGTGCTTTGCGGCGAGCAATAACAAGTCCGTATATAAGCAATCCTGCGCCAACTATAAAGCAAATAAAGCCAAGCACCTGAGATATGCGGAACACGCCTATATAAAGGCTGTCTGTGCGCAGGCCTTCAATAAACATACGTCCGAATCCGTACCATGTAACGTACATTAAAAACACTTGACCGTCAAATTTCTTCTTTTTATACAGCCAGTTTATAAGCAAGAATCCCGCAAGATTCCACAGCGACTCATACAAGAACGTGGGATGAACATATATCATTTTTGAGCCCTTCATAAGTCCCATTCTCAAAAAATAGAGCAAACTCGACTCTTTAACTACTTCACCGTAAGCTTCTCCGTTTACAAAGTTACCCCAGCGACCGAGTATCTGACCTATCATCACAGCAGGTGCGGCTACATCAAGACCTTTGAGCCAATGTATCTTTTTATGACGGCAAACAAGTATGATTGCCAACGCTCCGCCAATTACAGCGCCATAGATCGCTATACCGCCGTTCCAAATAGCAATTATACTGACAAACGTATCCCACAGTTTAATCTTTCCCTCAGCATTTCTTACAACGAACTCGGATATTCCATCGCCGTAAGTCAGTACGTAATATAATCTTGCGCCAATAACACCGGCGGGGATAGCAAAAATACCCATATCAAGAAGATTATCACCCGAAATTCCCTCGGTTTTTGCACGTCTATACGCATACCCCAGGGCAAGAATGATGCCCATTGTAATTAATACCGCATACCAACGTATCTCAAACTGTATTCCGAACCATTTAAATGATGCGGCAATCTTATTCATCGTAAACTCGCCTATCCCAATTCCGGGAAACGAAACTGTCGTAGTTTCCATTTTTAATATCCTCTCTTTATTTAATTCAGCGGCATAATATAAGACACCGCCATATTTTGCTCGTGATACATTTTATCAAACAGCTCAACCACCTCGTCAAACTGTATGGACTCAACAATATCTGCATCACGTAAAATATCAAGGCCATCAAAAGCATAGTCGATAAGACTATTTGCTATCTCTTCCGTAGAGTCAAATCGCGACACCACATCGCCGATTTTGCGACGCTTGCACCTCACAAAATCGTTATATAGCAAGCCGTTTCTTCTTTTATCATTTATATGTGATGATATATAATCAACTATCAACTCCGGATTATTCGCCATACCGCAAAGCTCTGTAAAGGCATAAGTATCCTCAACCGTTCTTCCGACAGAAAAAGGCGAGGTAATAAGACCTTTATCATACAGCTCATTATACAGATCCGCAGATGTTGAAAACAGCATTCTCTCAAGAATAGACGCCGTTATATCCTGTCTGTGGCGAAGTGCCGCATCAGCCGCCACATCGCGCTCTTTAAATCCTATCGCAAACAGCGGCAACGCCACCTGCATTTGGCGGTATATGCTCTTTTTATAAGGATGATCAAAATCACACTCGATGCACCGTTCAAAATTCTGCGATACCGCCCATCCGTCTTGTGCCTCAACCATCCGGGCAACTTTTTCAGGCTCAACATCACCGCAAACAACTATAACCATGTTATTCGAACTGTAGAAGGTATTATAGCAACCGTACAGCAATTCGGGGGTTATTTGCGATATTGATTCAGGCGTGCCGCAACCGTTGACTCTAACGGGATGTTCTCGATACAGCGCCGACAGCATATTTTCATAACAGACTGCCTCAGGCTCGTCCTCATACATCAAAATTTCCTGCTCAATGATACCACGCTCTTTTTTTACACTTTGTTCAGTAAAATATGGATGCGTCATCATATTAAGCAAGGTAGCAAATGAACCATCAAAATTTGAAGTACAGTTAAACAAATATGCAGTTCTGTCATACGAAGTATAAGCGTTTGCATCGGCTCCAAGCGATGAGAACTTATCAAATGCATCGCTTCCGTCTTCTTCCGTAAACATTTTGTGCTCTAAAAAATGAGCAATTCCATCCGGTAATATTATTTTACTGCCGCCCGCGATACGATAACTGCGATCCACTGATCCGTATCTTACGGCACAAAGCGCGTAAGTATTGCTCATTTTTTTTGGAAATACGTACAGCGTGGGGCGATTTTGTAATTGTATCTTGCAATATTTCTCACCGAGACGTACCGACTCAAACCATTCAGTCTTCATATAAGCCTCCGTTCTCAGCGTTTACAAAAAACACACCGCCAACCGTCCACGTGCTTGCGACGCGGACCACATCCTGCACACTTACCTTAAGTATTCTTTCTATATGCCGGTCTATAGAGGTACTAAGTCCCATCGTCGTGCGAATATGGCAAAAGCTCCACATAGAATAAGGTCTGTCGGATATCTGCCTTACAACATTTATCATAGATAGTTTTGCCGCTTGCAATTCGTCCTCCGAAATATTACCTTTCCGCATCTGATCCAACTGGGTATTTATCTCACGCTCAGTATTTTCACGTTCTTTGGAATCAATTCCTGCAGACACATATATTATTCCCTTTTGCTTGTTATACGTTGCTCCGCAGTAATAACAAAGCCCTAAACGCTCACGAACATTCATAAACAGCTTAGATATGGGAGATCCACCGAATATTTCAACAGCAACCAAAGTAGCATAATAATCATCGCTATCCGACATTATCGTGCCACCTGCATATATTCCAATTGACAACTTACCTTGCGTCACCTGCATAGTGCGCTCTTTTCGCACAATGGGGTGCTGCTTTGCACAATAAAAATTCAAAGAATGCACAGGACGATCCTCTTCAACAGCATCTCCAAAATATAAATCCAACGCATTTGCAACGTTTTCCGCACTGTTGGCGCCAACATAGAAAAATGATAAATTACTTGACTTGGTAAGTTCAAAATAACGTTCACTGATCATTTTGGGCGTCACACACGTTATATCGTCCACGGAGATACTGTATCCGCAAGGTTCTTCCGCACACATTATCTCTCTGCATTTCTTGGAAGCATATGCCGCAGTATCATTATCGTCAGCACGAATACTGTCGCAAAGTGATCTTTTTACTTTATCAAGCTCATTAGCTCTCAAAAAGCCTGCACTGTCTGTCACGGGATGCAACCATATCTGCGATAAAAGCTCTGCAGCCCCTCGCAGTATTTCACCGTCTGTTCCCACAACGCTGTCCGATAAGAAATCAACGTAAAAATTGATCATAAGATTATCGCCCACATATGAGTAATAATAGCCAAGCGATGTACCGAACAAATGCTCACAACGCTTTGCGATTTCTGCATTCGTAGGATAATTAACGCTGCCGCGCAGCAACACACCCGGAAGCAAGATATCCATAGCCGTTGTTTCGGACGAGATCGGCAGCATATATGTCATCATAAGAATATTTCTTTTGAATCTATCTGTTTCGAGGACAGACATATCCATATGACCGCCCACAGTTTTATGCAAAACATTCATTATAATCGATAATAAATCCTTATTTTTATATTCCTTATTATTTTACAATAAAACGTGTTTTTTTTCAATCCCTTTACAACAAATATTTATAATCATTTTAAGCTATGACCGTTATTTTCAACTCAAAAAAGCACGAACCGTATCAGTTCATGCTTTTTGATATTATTTTGACCGTCTTGCTTTAAAGAAATCACTTAACAACATTCTGCATTCATCTGCCAGAACGCCGCTTACAACCTCGTATTTATGGTTGAGAGGATATGACATAACATCAAGCGCGCTTCCCAGCGCTCCGAACCTTATATCGGATGCTCCATATACAATTCTATCAACACGCGCATTCACTGCGGCGCCTGCGCACATGACACACGGCTCAAGCGTAACATACAGCTCACAGCCAAACAATCTCCACCCACCGCGGACACGACACGCATGTTCAATCGCCCTCAACTCAGCGTGAGAAGTAGCGCATTTGTCATTTTCACGAGTGTTAAACGATGTAGCAATTATTTCATCATTATATACTACCACCGCGCCAACAGGAACTTCTCCGATTTCCGACGCTTTTTTTGCCGCATCAATAGCGACCAACATATATTTCTCTTCCCGCGTCATGATAAGGCCAGCACTCCCCAGGACAAAAGCATATATAGCGCCATTTGCGAACAAGATATAACGATAAAAATTATCATTGTAGGAGAAAAGAATCTTTTTGTTGCTATGCCGCCCTTCAACGGATATTCCGTAAATCCTTCATCGGGTTCAAGTATAACGCCAAATCCGCTGTCATTAAACTCTCTCTTGCGGCGGCGTTCTGTACACAGCAAGACGACAGCACAAATGACACCGCAAATCACCAGCACCGCTTCCATAATCATGCATATTTGGCTGGCACGCTCATATACCAGTCTGTCAAACAGCATCTGCTGAATTACAGAAATCAAATTATTAAAGAAATGTATCAGTACACCGCCCCATATAGAACGCGTACGAACATAAACCAATCCCAATACTATGCCCGCTGCCGTAGCATATAGCATCTGTGCGGGATTCTGATGCATAAGCCCAAAAAGAACAGCACTAACCACAATAGCATTTGTTTTTCCGTAAGGCAGTATGTTGGACAGCACCATGCCACGGAAAAGATATTCCTCACAGCAAGCAGGAACAAGCGCACTTGAAATAACCGTCAATATCAATTTATAATTTGCATCGATGGGATCTGATGCAAACATGTCATAGTTGAATCCGGCCCATTCCATTATATATGAATTAACATATGCCATAGAAAATACGACCGCAATGCTTGCAACAAGCATAAGCGGAAATTGTTTGGTCAGCCGTACAGCGTTATAGACAGGGCGAGTATTACGTCCTTTGCTTATTAGCTTGAAAAATCCAACGGGAATCAAAAAGACCGCTAAGTAAGTAACCGAATGAACAAGACTTTTTAAGATATATGCGCTTTTGCCGTCCATGGTGCGCTCAAATGATACTCCAAGCAACTCAGAACCAACAAACAATGTATTTATCAAAAGTACAAACATAAGCATGGCAAAGCCAATACGCAGCATTAAATTTCTATATTCTTTTTCATATATATTATCGGGCATATATTTCCCTCCGTTAATACTGATTTATATTATTATAATCCTAAATTGTCACTTTGTCAACCGGTTTCAGCTTTCTTAAGAATTAAAACAAAAAAGGTGCGCAAATACGCACCTTTTTAAAATAATTATTAGTGAACGATGCAACGCTCGGTGTCCTTGTCGAACAGGTGAATTCTGGAGGTATCGAAAGCAACCTTGATGCTGTCGCCTGCACGAGAAGTGGAACGAGCAGATACACGAGCGATGAGGTTGGTCTCGCCGATGGTGATGTAGAGATAGATCTCAGCACCCATAAGCTCGGTAACGTCAACGTATGTATCAACAACGCTATCAGCGAATGTAGCAATGTGAACAGGCTCGTCGTGAATACACTCGGGACGGATACCCATAACAACTTCCTGACCAATATAATCCTTAAGAGCAGGATTGTTAGCCTTTTCTGCAGGAAGCTTAATTGCGTGGCCTTCAAAGTTGAAGTAAACGTCTTCACCCTTCTTCTCAAGAGTACCGTTGATGAAGTTCATCTGAGGAGTGCCTATGAAGCCTGCAACGAAGATGTTGCAAGGATAGTCGTACAGGTTCTGAGGAGTATCAACCTGCTGGATCAGACCGTCTTTCATAACAACGATTCTAGTAGCCATGGTCATAGCCTCTACCTGGTCGTGAGTAACGTATACGAATGTGGTACCAACTCTCTGATGAAGCTTGGTAAGCTCAGTTCTCATCGCTGCACGGAGCTTAGCATCGAGGTTGGAAAGAGGCTCGTCAAGAAGGAATACCTTGGGGTTACGGACGATAGCACGACCGAGCGCAACACGCTGCTTCTGACCACCGGACAGAGCCTTAGGCTTTCTGTCAAGCAGGTGGGTGATATCAAGAATACGAGCAGCCTCTTCAACGCGGCGCTTGATCTCTTCTTTGGGAGTCTTATTGAGCTTAAGACCGAAAGACATGTTCTCAAATACAGACATATGAGGATACAGAGCGTAGTTCTGGAACACCATCGCGATCTTTCTGTCCTTAGGTGCAACGTCGTTAACCAGCTGGTCACCGATGAAAAGCTCACCCTCGGTTATCTCTTCAAGACCTGCGATCATACGAAGAGTAGTGGTCTTACCGCAACCGGAAGGACCAACAAGTACCAGGAACTCTTTGTCCTTTACTTCGAGGTTGAAATCGGATACTGCGGTAACGCCGCCGGGATACTTCTTATAAAGGTGCTTAAAAGACAAACTTGCCATAATTAAAAAATTCCTCCTTGAATTTGAAGCCGTTGACACCAATCTGCGGTCTCCGGCACATATTAATTTTTAACGTATATATTGTACCAAAAAACTCAGAAAATTGGAAGATGTTAATTTCCCAAAATTTCTGCATTTGTTTTGTGCACTTTGCACATACACCGACAACACATGCCTCCCAAAAGCACACGCCGCCTTCACACAAGCCTTAATAAATTAAGACTCCTTCTGCTTTACACCTTTCATGGAAAGTGATATTTTCTTCTTTTGCAGATCAACGCCAAGTATTTTTACATTAACAATATCACCAACAGAAACGACCTCCGACGGATGCTTTACAAAACGCTCGGAAAGCTGAGAAACATGAACGAGTCCATCCTGGTGAACACCTATATCAACAAAAGCGCCGAAATCTATTACATTGCGGACTGTTCCGGTTAACACCATCCCCTCTTTCAGATCGTTCATATCAAGTATATCGTCACGTAACTCGGGAGGCGGCAGGCTGTCACGAACATCGCGACCGGGCTTTTCAAGCTCGCCTATAATATCCATGAGAGTAGGTTCACCTATACCAAGCTTTTCTGCCACCTTATCTGAGCCTTTTATCTTGACTTTTTCCGCCAATATAGTCAACTTACCCTGCTTAACATCTTCTTCTGTATATCCGAACATATCAAGCAACGCTTTAGCAGCAGCGTATGATTCGGGGTGAACACCCGTATTATCAAGTATCTCACAGCTTCCGGGAACTCTCAAAAATCCAGCGCACTGTTCAAACGCCTTGGCACCGATCTTGGGTACCTTAAGTATCTGAGCACGTGATGTAAATTCCCCGTTTTCCTCACGGTACTTGACTATATTTTTAGCACTGGTAGCATTTATACCCGAAATATACGCCAGCAACGAGTGAGATGCGGTATTAAGGTCAACACCGACGGAGTTTACGCAATCCTCAACAACGCTGGTCAGAGCACCGTCCAGACGAGCCGGCTTCATATCATGCTGATACTGACCGACGCCAATAGACTTTGGATCTATTTTAACAAGCTCTGCAAGCGGATCCTGCAGACGTCTTGCAATAGATACTGCAGAACGCTGAGTAACGTCAAAATCCGGGAACTCGTCAGCACCAAGTTTGGACGCGGAATAGACAGAAGCTCCCGCCTCGCTTACCATTATATATTTAACGTCCTCGGGAATGGACTTAAGCAGGTTGGCAATAAATATCTCGCTCTCCTTGGATGCGGTTCCGTTACCGATAGCAATGACGTTAACACCGTACTTGCGAATAAGCCTTGCAACAACACGTCCGCTTTCTTCTATTCTCTCCTGCGGCTTTGTGGGATATATAACGGCAGTATCAAGAACCTTACCGGTCTTATCTACAACAGCCAGCTTACATCCGGTGCGGTAACCGGGGTCATATCCCAGCACGGTCTTACCTTTAAGGGGCGACTGCATCAGCAAATGACGCAGGTTGTCCGCGAACAGCTTTATAGCGCCCTCACTGGCAGAATCGAACATATCATTGCGAATTTCTCTCTCGACACTGGACGCAATAAGTCTGTCATATCCGTCTTCAATGGCGGCACGGATATACTGCTCTGCGGGAGTACCGGGATTTGTAATTAGTTTTTTACCGAGATACTTTAGAATAAGCTCACGAGGAGCGTTAAGCGTAACCTTAAGGAATTCCTCCTTCTCGCCGCGGTTGATAGCCAAGATTCTGTGACCGGGGATCTTTTTGAGCTTCTCTGCATATTCGTAATACTGTGTATAAACTGAATCGCCACTACCGACAGAACCCAATACGCCGTCATCCCATGTCAGCATTCTGATAGTCTTACGGAAATCGGCATTGTCCGAAATGTCTTCAGCGATTATATCCATAGCACCGGCAAGTGCCGCCTGAGCATCGCCAACACCCTTTTCGGCATCAACATAGCTCTCTGCACTTTCTTCGATAGAAGGAGAATATGAGGTCTCCTGTGACATAATAAGCTCTGCCAACGGCTCAAGCCCTCTCTCTCTTGCAACCGACGCACGCGTCTTACGCTTGGGACGGAAGGGACGATAAATATCATCAACCTCGGTGATGGTAACCGCGGCATCAATAGCCGCTTCGATCTCGGGAGTAAGCTTTTCCTGCGCCGCGATCAAAGACTTTACCTCTTCCTTGCGTTTCTCAATGTTGCGCAGATAAGTCAGTCTGTCATCGAGATCGCGTAATATTGTATCATCAAGCGATCCTGTAACTTCTTTACGGTAACGGGCAATAAAAGGAATGGTATTGCCTTCGTCAATAAGCTCGACAGTACGCTCCACCTGTCCTTTGCCCAGATTAAATTCTTTTGCCAATGCTTCAATAATATCCATTATTCAGTACCTTTCTTATAAGTCTATTTATTTTCTCTCAATTGTTTTATCTTATCTCTCAAATAAGCTGCCTGCTCAAACTCAAGCCGACGGGCCGCATCCTTCATTTCCTTTGTCAAGCGCTCTATCATAGCCTCGCGATCCTTCTTATTCAGTTTGGCAGCCTTGCCCTCACTTGCTGCACCGCCTTTAGCGCGCACCGCACGTGAGTTGTCGTCGGAAATACCGATATCTATTATATCACGAACACCCTTTATAATGGTTTTAGGAACTATTCCATGCTTTTTATTATATTCGGATTGAATAGCGCGACGTCTGTTTGTCTCAAGTATGGCACGCTCCATTGAACCTGTTATTTTTTCAGCGTACATTATGACCTTACCGTTGGCATTTCTCGCCGCACGGCCGATGGTCTGTATCAGCGAAGTTTCTGCGCGAAGGAAGCCTTCCTTATCCGCATCCAGTATTGCCACCAACGAAACCTCGGGAATGTCAAGTCCCTCTCGAAGAAGGTTTATACCAACCAAAACATCAAACACTCCCAAGCGAAGGTCACGTATGATCTCCATTCGCTCCATGGTGTCAACATTGAAATGTATATATCTTACCTTTATATCATTACTCTCCAGATAATCAGTCAAGTCCTCCGCCATTTTTTTGGTAAGCGTTGTGACAAGCACACGTTCACCCTTTGCTGTACGCGCTCTTATTTCACCCATAAGGTCATCGACCTGTCCTTCAACAGGACGCACCTCCACCTCGGGATCAACAAGCCCCGTAGGACGTATTATCTGTTCAACCACACGCTCCGAGTTTTCACGTTCAAAATTCGAGGGCGTTGCGCTGACGAATATAGCCTGATTGATCTTTGATTCAAATTCTTCAAAAAACAGCGGTCTGTTGTCAAAAACCGAAGGCAATCTGAATCCATATTCAACCAGATTGTTTTTCCTTGCGTAATCACCGCCGCTCATCCCTTTCACCTGGGGGAGAGTTACGTGGGATTCATCAATAAACATAATGAAATCATCCGGAAAATAATCAAGCAGTGTATAAGGAGTTGATCCTGCCGGTCTTCCTGCAAGAACACGGGAATAGTTCTCAACCCCCGAGCAAAAACCAACCTCTCGAAGCATCTCAAGGTCGTATTTTGTTCTTTCATGTATTCGTTGAGCCTCAATGAGCCTGTTTTCTTTTTCAAAAAATGCTACTCTCTCGTGCATTTCCCGTTCAATTTCTCTGAGTGCCGCTTCTCTTTTTTCATCCGAAACGGCATAGTGAGTCGCAGGAAAAATTGCTACGTAAGACAAGTGCTCAAGAGGGGCGCCCGTGAGCGGATTGATTTTTGATATCCTATCAACCTCATCACCGAAGAATTCAATACGTATTGCCGTATCCTTACTGGATGCAGGGAAAATTTCAACAACGTCTCCGCGTATACGAAACTTATTTCTTATAAAATTCATATCGTTTCGCTCATAGCTTATGGAAACAAGCCGTCTTACAAGCTCATCACGCGACATCTCCTGTCCCTGACGTACAGAAACAAGCAATTCATTATATTCTCTTGGGTCACCGAGCGTATATATGCACGAAACCGATGCAACTATAATTACATCTCGCCTTTCGAAAAGCGCCGAGGTTGCGCTATGACGAAGCATATCTATCTCTTCGTTGATCATTGCGTCCTTTTCTATATACATATCCTTTCCGGGAATGTAAGCCTCCGGCTGATAATAATCGTAATAGGAAACAAAATATTCCACCGCATTTTCCGGAAAGAATTCGCGAAACTCGGTACAAAGCTGCGCAGCGAGGGTTTTGTTATGTGCCAAAACCAGCGTCGGACGGTTGAGGTTGGCTATTACGTTTGCCATAGTAAAGGTTTTGCCCGACCCTGTTACTCCAAGAAGCGTCTGCGCACGCTCTCCGGCAAGTATACCTTCGGTCAATGCGCGAATTGCCTCAGGTTGATCTCCGGTGGGCGAATATTCACTTTTAAGTTTAAATTTTTTATAATCCATATCCTCACCGTATATCCTTTAAAGAACCCAAAGCGTGGTCAATCTATATAACCACGCTTTTTTGCTTTTTTTATAAATTTTTCCGTAGCTGCATTCTTCCACCCCATCAAGTACGCAACCTCATCCGAATCAGCAGATCCCAGACTATCAACAAAGTCGGATCGTAGCCATGTCGTTCTGTG